>NZ_JACJSP010000019.1 GCF_014698235.1 Limnothrix sp. FACHB-406
GCTACTAGATAAATTGCGATATTTGCAAGTTGTACTCGGTCGCTATGGCTCAATCAGTCATTGGAGCTATGATTTACTGCCAGAAACTCTTGTTGCCTAGAATATGAAGTTTTGTGTTTAGATTCAACACTTCTGATATTTTTGGTCTGCATATCTCTCATCTTCTTGGTGATCTAAGCACCATTCCAAGCAACAGTTGCGCCACCAATCTAGGCACTTCAGTCCTTCATGGTCTCGTCGGAAGAAAATCCACCCAGCATTGTATAGACCGTACGACTTTGACTCTTCTAGCTTCGGAGGAAATCGATGAGGAGTTAAGGCAATGGAGCTTCCATCTAACTCTGAGTAGACAGGGCTAAAAGCAGATAAGCAGTACTGATCTGCATCCAGATAAGTCAAAGCACTTACATGCAAATTATGGTCAAAGATGCACTTCAACAAGCATGATTTGGCGGTGAAGTAATATTCAACTAAGGAGCGATTTGACTTGGAGTTTAAAAACTGATGATCAGTGGATTCAAGCTGATCTAGTCTGATTAGTTCAACATTGGCAAGCTTGAGTTTTTCTAAAATTGAGTAACATATGTCGCTAAGACAAAGAATGTACATGAACGCATTCTTATTGCACCGAGTTAGCGAATCATAGAGAGCTAGTCCTTTAGATAGGTAGCGATGGTCGAAAAGAGTGCAAAAGTGGTACATGGTTAGTCAGGTTTTTTGGAAAATTCAACAAAAATCGAATTCCTTATGAGATCGAGTACTGATCTTTTGCAGCGTTAAATGTCTGCAGTAAACCATGATCCAGAGAAACTCGAGGTTTCCAATTATATATTTCGTACGCCTCATGATTGGATAGTATGTTGACTTTCACATCATCCTCTCTTCCC
Organism: Limnothrix sp. FACHB-406; assembly: GCF_014698235.1. Classification (NCBI taxonomy): domain Bacteria; kingdom Bacillati; phylum Cyanobacteriota; class Cyanophyceae; order Pseudanabaenales; family Pseudanabaenaceae; genus Limnothrix; species Limnothrix sp. FACHB-406. The sequence continues at coordinate 888 of NZ_JACJSP010000019.1, forward strand.
TGAACGAACTCTTTATCAACTACTGTTGATGATATTTCTTCAAGCTTATTAATGATTTCAATTGTCTGGTAGCCCTGAGCCGATGAAATATTAACGGTAGATGAGTAAGGTGATTTGGCTGCCAGTACTAGCGCATCAACTACGTCATCGATAAAGATATAGTCACGGATTGCATAGCCCTGGTCATAAACGCGCAGAGTTCGGTTTTCTAAAATACAGCCAATGGTTACCGCTACAATACCTTGGGTACGCCAGGAATGCTGTCCAGGGCCGAAGGGATTTGAGATTCTCAAAATATTGAAGGTGATTGGTGTGGTTCTTTCATAGAACTTGAGATAATTTTCAATAGTTAATTTACTTTGACCGTAAGCGGACTTCGGAATACAGGGGTGATCTTCTGTAATCGGTGTAAACTGCGGCTCACCGTAGATTGTGCCTCCTGAAGAAGCATATACGATTTTTTTAACTCCAGCATCTACGCAAAGCTCAACTAGGCGGATGGTTGGTAAAAGATTGGATAGGAGATCGTAGACCCCACTTTTTTGAGTATGGCTAGGAAATGTAGTTGAGATTAGATGAAAAACAGTTTCAACACCTTGGAGGGCTTGAGCAAGAGCAACATCATCCAGGAAGTCACCATAGACAATATCCAATCGGTGACTGATATCTTTAATGCGACTTAAAGACATGGTTGGACGGGTATATATCCTTGGATTAGCACCTTGCTTGACTAGAGACCGCGCCAAGTTGCCACCAATGAAACCTGCTCCTCCTAAAATCAGTGCTTTTTCCATATCTACTTTCTCCATACAGTTTTGTATCTAAATGAAATTTAAAGCATGGAGAAAGCCAGTGTCAGATTGATTCATCATGGAAGGTCTGTAAGTAGCTTTGCAAAGGTCAAGTCTAGGGAGTGATAGATAGTTAATCTACAAGCCCAACCTAGTTTACAAATTATCTTCTCCACTGATCATATAGCCTTTTAAATGCTCTGGTGTCTGCCAATTCACTCGTGGATCTGGAGTATGGTAGACCGGCCGAACGGTACCTCGCCAGGCAATTCCCATAATCTGCATCGTTTGGTAGATCATAGTTTGCCAGCCTTGACTACGAAGGTAGTGTAATCCTTCAGCAACTTCAGGGGAGGCTAAGTCATGGAAGACGATTGCAGCGTCGGGGGCAGCAAATTCTACGCAGGTTTGTGCATCTAGTAATGGACCGGGGTGATCATGATTACCATCGATGAAAATCAAAGACCAAGGGTAAGATCTAGTTGATGCCAGATCTCGGACAGCCTGAGGACTATACCCAGGAATCAGGTGAACCCTTTCCAAAACACCAGCGGAATGTAGTGATTGAGATACAGATTGTTGAAATTCGGGGTTGAATAGGATGGGGTCAATGACATCCAGTAAGACACCTGCCAACGCCAAGTGACATGCTGACCAACCCATCCAGCATCCAACTTCTAGGGCAGGCAGTCCCCGGAACTGAAGTGCTATGTTATGCAGAAGTACAGCCTCATCGCGACTTAGGAAACCAGTGCTAGTCGCTCGGGAATCTACATACCAGTTATGTGGAGTGTCTCTCCGAAAATATTTCCAGGTCACCAATTCTTTATTGCCAAGAATCATGTGAGGAAAACACTTGTCTGGCTGTACTACCTCTAGGTTTGGACTGGAGTAATCATAGCTTCTTAGTGAAACCAATGTCTTCCCCCACTGTAACTGAAAAGCAAGGCTTGCAGCCCTCTCTGCAGTTGTGGCTTGATTGCGCTGTTCCAGCAGACTTGACAGCTGTCGATAGACGAAGTAGTTAGTGGGATCTTGCAGCAACTGGTCACGTAAATCTTGCTCAAGTCCGCACCAATTTCTTACTTCAGAAGCAGACTTGCTATCTATCGCAAATGTGTTTTGAGCAACGAACTCCAGGTCTTGATGACTTTTTCTGAGTAGGGCGCTCCAATCTTCTGGTGATAAACTGCTGCGAAATTCACCAAGAGTCTTATCAGTTGCTAATGTTAGTGACATCAAGAGCCCGAGTTCGTCAAATGACGTGAATTCTCCCGAAAGGAGCTGTAGGGTGCCACTGGTGGGACTGTATCGGAAAAACTCTAGGACTTTGTCAAGGAATAAGCCGTTGTAGTTAAGATAGAGACGAAATAGGAAGTCCCAGTCTAAATGAGAAGCTGGTGCGCCCATTTCAATTCCTTTCCATCGGGTTAGTGGTAGACACCGCTTTCGGAATAAAAGACCGCAGAAGCCACCAAGTGAATATCCACTTACCCAATGATAAAGCAACTTTCTCGATCGTTCTTTGAGTCCAACAGTCTTAATTAAGTCTTGAATAGATTTCGGAAGAGTCACTAAAAAGTCATTTTCAACATCTTTTTGTGAAAGAGCATGAGAAACACGTTCAAAAACAGGTTGAACCTTGCAGACAGTAAAATCCGTATCAGTTGATGCTAGCAACGGAGCAGTCATCTGTGCAACGAAATCTGGGGACAGATAATCATCGGCACATTGGAGTTTCAGGATTTCGCCGTTAGCCAAAAGAATGGCACGACGGAAGCTTTCGTTAGCTGAAATGGTTGTTTCCGAACGGTATAATCTGATCCTCGAGTCAAGATTGGCATATTCAGCAGCAATCTCCCAAGATCCATCAGTGCTCCCATTGTCACTGATAACAATTTCCAGGTTTTCATACGTTTGAGATTGAATTGATTCAATTGTCTGCCTAAAAAATTCAGATTTATTGTACAGGGGTATACAGATCGAAACCAAGGGATACTGAGAGTTCCGCTTCATAGTGAGGTGGTTTTACTTACTTGTATGTAGCTTCATGGGTTTGCTCGCCAATAGAATTGATTCGATAATTTATCCCTGGAAAGTTTTGTGGTGAAACTTGTGAAGTTATGATTCTCATCAGTGAAAAGTTGTCTACCCGTAAAGGCTTTGACTTGCTCGCTGTCGCCGAAATACTCCTACATTCATATTACCATCTGAAATGTCTCTTCAACCCTTCATCTAAAATCTAATGGTGGGTAGTGCATGTGAAATAATGATGGACTATGAAGCGATGGGCAATGAGGCGTTGTAGTGGTGCATGAATCGCCAAATTGCTGCTTCGTGATTCACCAAGGATTGGGAAAAAGATAGGGTATGCTGAACTAAACGACTGATCCGCTGACCCAAGGTGTTATTCAATCGCTCCACGTAATTGGTTAATTCGGTCTCTTTGCCTACAGGTCGATGTTGCTTTCTGGGAATCACAGTTCGATAGGCTTCTCAAAAATCGGTATAGCGGACTGCACATTGGCGATAGCCCCCCCGGTAAGCCCTCCCACAGCTTTTGGGCTAACTGGGCTGAACGATTTCCCATGGATATTCCGACCACTTCGCGAGTCACGGCATCCAAGGCCAGCCAGATTCAGACTTTCTGCTGCTTGGAACCGACAAATGACCAAAGCTCGTCCAGTTGTAGAATTAAACGGCCTTTTTTTTGGGGCGCACTTGCGCCTGACGAGGAATGCGACCGGCCTCGACCGCCACATAGGATTCAATCCAGGATTCAGAGACCTGTGCGACCCGCGCAATCGCGGACTGGGAGAGGCGTTCTAGGAGCAGACGATCAATGAGGGCGATCTGCTCAGGTGTGACTCGTTTCTGGGTGGGGTGCTCAATGAACTGACGGTCACAGGTTTTGCATTTGAAGCGTTGCTTGCCGTTGTGGATGCGACCATTTTTGACCGTGTGGCTGGATTGGCATTGAGGACAAGCAGGCATGAACTGGAGCTATGAATGATGACTTCTAGACTGGCATCATTACTTCAAAGGCACTGCCAAATGTTGTTCGATAAGTGATGGATTGAGAATTTGGCTTGCCTCGTCGTCAAAGACAGGCTTTACAGTACATACAGAAAAGTCAGTCTCAGGTGACTTGAGAAGAGGCTGCACCATTGTCGAGATGAAGTCTGGTTCGAGATAATCATCTGCACACTGAAGCTTTAGAATTTTACCGCGCGCTAAGAGAAGCGAATGACGAAAGTTTTCACCAGCTGATATAGTTTGACTGAGGTGGTAGTACTTGACTCGCACATCAGCGCTGGCGTACTCCAGTGCCAGTTCTGAAGATCCATCCGAGCTTCCATTATCACTAATGACTATTTCAAAGTTTTCGTAAGTCTGAGATAGTATTGATTCAACTGTTTGTCTAAAGAATTCAACCTTATTGAACAAGGGAATACAAATCGAAATCAGTGGTAACTTTTCAGTGGTGCTCATGGGTTAACTCCTCGCGTTTACTGTCTCAGTTACGCATTAAGGCGAGATTCCATAAAATTGTTTTTCTAATAGATTCTTTAATATTGACTGTTAAGTCAAGCTTTAATTCTTTGGAAGCCAAAGAAGTGTCTGGGACTAACTTGGATCGCTTGAGTTTAGTTATCTCTGAAGAGCCAACTGTTATCTCGGGCGGATTCGCAAAGTTACTGCAGATGATGGATGCCAATGACTTTAGAGTAATGCCGTGTGAACTACCTATATTGTAGCTAGCTCCGATTCGTCCCTTGACCAAAGCTACCAGGAGCCATAGAGCCATATCACTAGGATACATGTAACTCCTGATCGTTTCGCCATCTCCTAAAATGCGAATCTCACTCCCCAATAAACTGTCTCGAATAAAATTATTAATTGCCCAAGGTCTATCTAGAAGTTGGTAGGGGCCAATAAAAGCAAAAGGACGGGCATTGACTACCGGTAGCCTATGTTGATTTCGGTAAACAGCACACAAAGTTTCTCCCATCTGCTTTGCTTCTGCATAGGCAGAGTTAATGGAAGTAAAATCTAAGACTCCACGAAAATTCTCAGGGGTAACCTCCATCTCTAGAGGTTGTAGGCCATAGACTAAACCAGAACTGATGTTGAGAAATTTTTTTAAGTTTGGCAAACGAGTTGCTGCCATCAGAGCCGACTCTGTTCCCTTGATAATGACATCTATTATCTTCAATGGATCTGAAGCATGAAGACGGCTATCTGGGTTTGCAGCAGCGTGGATAATCCAATTTACGTCACTGGAAATATCCAAAAAAGCGCGAACATCTTGCTCTACAAGCAAGATATCTTTTCTCAGTGCCAGATGTGGAGCTTTAGCGCTGAAATTATAGGCTCGCGATGATAGCAAGACTAATTTTGTGTTAAAGCCATAGGCATCATTCAAGAATACGATCAATTCGGTTAGCCACGTTCCAACAAAACCGGTGCCTCCTGTGATCAGGATACACTCACCTCTTAATACAGATAAATCATCAACAAAGTTCGCTGTTACTCGATCACAGTCCTCTTTGATAATATTAATCAAGTCTTGCCTCACCTGGTAGCCCCTCCAGTCATTAGATTCATAACTATTTCGATGATTAAATCTTCTTGACCTGCTACCACCTTACGACGACCAAGCTCAAGAAAAACATTCTTTGGATTCACTCCATATTCCCTGGAAATACGCTCAACATGCTTAGCGAATCCTGAAAAAACTCCAGATAGTCCGCTGATAACGCTAATAGATTGGATGCTGGGAATGACGGACATTAATTCTTTTTCAGCAATGTCAGCTGCATCTAGCATCTTGTATAAGTCAACACCTGTTGAAAATCCCATTTTTTCTAAGACAGCGACTAGGACTTCAAGCTGGGTGTTACCTGAACCAGCACCAAAGCCACGTGCTGTGCCGTCCAAAATAGTGGCTCCTGCCTGGACGGCCGCTATTGAATTAGCAACTGCCATTCCCAAATTATTGTGTCCGTGAAAACCCACTGGAATAGTTAAGTTTGTGACTAACTCTGCTATTCTTTCAGTGACATCGCAGGGAAGATAAGTGCCTGCTGAGTCCATAATTATAATAGCCTCAGCACCATAAGATTCCATTTTTGATGCTTCTTCTGCTAAAAGTTCTTTTGATGCCATGTGGCTCATCATTAGGACTCCATAAACTTCTTTTCCTTTATCCCGAGCATAACCGATATGTCGCTGAGTAATATCAGCCTCGGTGCAGTGAGAGGCAACTCTGACCAAATCTACGCCAATATCTATAGCTGTTTTTAGATCCTTGTTGATTGTGGCAAAACCAGGAATCACGTGGATGCTCAATTTTGCATTGACCAGGTTTTGTCTAGCTACCTCTAGAATTTCGTGATCACTGATCAAACTTTCTCCTACTTGCAGAGAAGAAGCACCAAGTCCATTGCCATGTCCAACTTCAATGATAGGGACACCAGCAGCATCGGCTGCTGATGCATAGAGAGCTACTTGTCGTGCGCTCAGTTGATGACGGACGGCGTGGTTTCCATCTCTTAGAGTAGGGTCACTAATCAATACAGTTGACATAAGGCTCCTCTACTGCATCACAGTTGTCGTCATAGCTGGAAATCTTAATATATTCCTTTGCGTATTTTTCGGCAGTGGCGATTGCGGCACAGTTAATAATATCCAGATTGCCGGCATACGTTGGCAGGTAGTCACCCAGCCCTTGAACTTTGACCGTCATGATAATTCGATCATTTTCAAGCATGGGAGGTACAATAAGCTGGTATCCAGGAACATACATCCGAATACTGTTAACCATTTCGTCAACAACAGTCTTAAGTTTATCCAGATCAGGATTTTTGACTCTGGCAAAAATAGTAGTTTGCATATCAATACATGGCTGTGCCGGATTAAGTATAAGAATTGCTTTAGCACGGTTGCATCCCGAAAAATTTTTAATACCCTCTTCCGTTGTTTCGATATATTCATCAATATTTGCACGAGTAGCGGGGCCAGCACTCCGAGAAGCAATACTAGAAACAACCTCTATATACTCAACGCTTTGGTGAATACGGCCTACAAGATAGGCTAGAGGAATAGAAGCTTGCCCACCACAGCTAACCATATTAACGTTTTTATACAAATTACATTTTTCTATATTTACAGCCGGAATACACATTTCACCAATTTTGGCAGGTGTCATGTCAATTACAATCTTACCCAGCCTTTCCAACAAAGACCAGTGATGGATGTGATCTTTCGCTGATGTGGCATCAAAAACCAAATCACAACAATCTGGTTCTTTAACAATAGCTTCGATGCTAAGGTCAGAAATTCTCACCCCCAGGCTATTAGCCTTTGCCATACCGGGAGATGCCATGTTACGTCCAATAAATAGGGAGCACTCAAGGAGGGGTGATCGCATGATCTTGACCAGAAGATCTGTACCGATGTTGCCACTACCGAGTATTGCTACCTTTAGTTTGCGCATCTTATCATCTCCTGATTTTCGGGCATTTCCTATTTCTTACTATTTCGTCTTACCAATTACACGATTTTTTCGCGAACGCAATTTCCTAAATATTCTTCGCGAGGAAGGAAAGGAAACATATCGTCATACGGCATCGATACCATTCTGCCATCATCCATCTTTTTAGAAGCAACTCTTGGAATCAGTAATTGATTCGGCGGTGTCATTACCTCACAGACTAAAGGCCCCTGATGATGGATAATCTCAGATAGTTTTTCATCCAAGTCACAGAGTCCCGAGATTCTGATGAACTTAATTCCATAGGCAGATGCAATTTTTTCCATATCGGGACAGCTCACACCGCTATCTTTATCAACTCCAATGAATCGCCCTTCTTGAAAATTTCTCTGAGTGAGGCGAATCAGCAAGTAACCATTGTTATTGAGGACAATTAATTTAATGGGTAGATCATTCTGAAAAATCGTTTGTAGCTCTTGGATGTTGAACTGAACTGAACCATCACCAGTGATACAGAATACTTCTCTCCCCTGATTAGCAGTTGCCACTCCGATAGCCCCAGGCATATATCCCATTGTAGATAAACCACCTGTGATGATGTGTCGTTGTCCAAATTTGACTTGGAAAGCCTGTGCAAAAACATGAAAGCAAGAGCCAGTATCAATCAAAAAGGACGAGTCCTTTGACACTTCTTTGGATAATCGGCTCATGAAATGATAAGAGTTAACACCGTTTTTCTCTTGTTGATATTCCGGTAAATCAACAGGGTATTTTTGTTTCCAGACTTGAGTTTGCTTCCTCCACGAAGAGTTATCAAGTTGATAATCGCCTAGTTTTTCAAGCAGTAGGTCTATAAAAAGTTTTGCATCAGAGCAAACTGATATATCGGGTAAAATAGAAGGCTTTATAAGCTCTTGTTCATCAACATCAACACAAATTTTTACTGCGTAACGTGCAAAATCTTGAAAGTCATAGCCAACAAGTCCAATGCCTAAGCGACAGCCGATATTGAGCAACAGATCGGAATTTTGAATGGTAAAGTTAGCTGCTCGGTCGCCATAAGTGCCGGGTCTGCCAACAAATAAAGGATGATGATGATCTATTAAATCCATTCCTAGTCTTGACGTTAAGACCGGAATACGGGTTTTATCAATTAGTTTGTGGAAGGACTCAATAGCGTTGGAAAGCCGAATACCAGCTCCGCCTAAGATGCAAGGTCTTCTGCTTTGGAGGATCGTCTCAGCAACTTGATTAACCGTTTCTGTTAGAGAATTCACTGATTGGTCTAGCACTGGGGGATTGAATCCCTCAAACTCATCAGGATCAAAATACATACCCTGAATATCAATGGGAGACTCAATCCACACTGGGCCCACACGATGGGAGGTCGCTAAATAAATGCACTTTTCGACTTCATATCTTATTCTTGATAAGTCATTGAGTATTACGGCATATTTGGTAACCTGCTCAAATATCGGCAGGGTATTGAATCCTTGGAGTGCAAATTGCCTAGGCCCTGTAACCATAGTTTGGGATACCTTGGATTGACCCGAAACGATGATACAGGGAGAAGAGTCTACATAAGCCCCTACAACTCCCGTTAGTGTATTCAATGCCCCAGGGCCAGCCGTGACGTAAGCAACTCCTAGTTTTCCTGTAAACCTTCCATAGGCTTCTGCTGCCATTACTGCGGATTGTTCGTGGTGACAGCAAACGAACTTCTGATTTTCATGCTGATACAAAGCGTCGGTCAGGTGCATAATCATGCCACCTGTGACTAAAAATACGCACTCCCCTCCTGCTTCGTACAGCTTATTTGTTATAAAGTCTGCAACTCGGGTTTTCATAAAAGACTCACTTTTGATTTGAGAGGAGAATGTAAATGATAAATATTTTGATTTTATTTTTCTTAAGATTTTCGTTTTATTTCACATAGATGATTTACCTGAGAATCCATGAGTAGCCACGCAATTGTTCGTCGAACCGCATTTACTAAATCAACTCTGGGCTGCAAGTTTAGTTCAGACAATGCTCTTTTACTAGATGGTACATAGCGGCTAGTTGCAGCGTTGGAGGCAGGACACTGACAAATTTCGACCTGAATATTTTGATGAAATATCTCTCTTACGACATGAGCTACATTGGCAATACTTAGAGACTCTTCAGAACCCACATTGTAAGGGTAGCAGGATTGACCTTTCAGCAAAATCGTCCACAACCAAATAACCAAGTCAGCCACATAAAGATAGGAGCGGTAAGGTTTACCATCGCCATTAACTAAAATGGAAGCACCTTGAAGTGCATCACGAATAAAGTTTCCTATTGCAAAATGGCTTTCTAGAGGCAAATGCGGGCCAACGAAGGCAAAGCATCTTGCAATTTTAGTCTCTATGTTACATTGCTGAGCATAAATTGTACATAATAGCTCTGCCATTCGCTTTCCTTCGCCATAAGCAGACTTGGCATCCATAGTGTCAGGTGCTCCCCGATAGTCTTCAGGGATATGGGTCATATCAGGTGGCTGCTGCCCGTAAACTGCCCCAGAACTAGTTAGCAAAAACTTCTTGGCCCCGCAGTGCCGTGCAAACTCTAGCACATGCCTTGTTCCCTGGACTATTGTATCTAACATCAGTAGAGGGGCTTCCTGATTTAGCTGGGCGCTTGCTTCTGTTGCCGCGTGAATTATATGGGAAAAAGCACCGTCAGGGAAGGAAAACGACCTGACATCACCCACATGAAACTCAATAGCCGGATGAGATACTAGGTGAGGGGCTTTTTTTGCAAATGCTGCTGGATTTCTGGTTAAGACCAGAGCCTTAACTTCTAGCGCTTGCTTATCGTTAGCCCAGACCAAGCTTTCTAATAGCCAGCGGCCGAAAAAACCTGTACCACCCGTAATGAAAATACGTTGTGATCGCAGGTCTTCCCACAGATCATGAGTAGTTTCAAGAATATAATCTAGGTCTTCTGCTAAGGGATTGATTTTCATACGTTGAGCGTTCTTTGTCTTTCAACTTTATAAACGTGCTGTAAAGTATTTAATTTTTTCGACAGCATATTCTAATGCTTCCTTTGTCAACCCTGGGAATGTACCCAGCCATAGTGTCTTGTCCATCACTTTGTCTGTATTTTGAAGCTCCCCAACAAATCGATAATTTAATCCTTGGTATAGAGGTTGTCGGAGTAAGTTTCCGCCAAAGAGTAACCGAGTACCGATCAAATTCTTCTCCAGATACTGCACGAATTCATTGCGAGTGAATGGTACGTTATCTCTTAGAGACAGCGGGAAGCCAAACCAGCTTGGATCAGCATCTTGGGATGATTCTGGCAGTACCAAGACATCCTCTAGCTCCTTCAACTGTTGATACAAGAAGCTAAAGTTCTGCTGGCGTTTTGCGATAAAGTCTGGCAACTTATCTAGCTGAGCAACACCAACTGCAGCCTGCATATCTGTCAGCTTTAGATTATAGCCAACGTGTGAGTAAGTGTATTTATGGTCATAACCAAACGGTAAGTCACCCAACTGCCAGTCAAATCGCTTGCGGCAGGTATTGTCTACTCCAGGAGGACACCAACAGTCTCGCCCCCAATCCCGAAATGACTCGACGATTTTCTTGAGCCGAGAGTCGCTTGTCAAGACAGCTCCACCCTCTCCCATTGTTATGTGATGAGCAGGATAAAAGCTAACAGTGGATAGATGCCCAAATGTGCCGGTTTTCCGACCTTTGTAGAGACTGCCAACAGCATCGCAGTTATCTTCAATGACCCAAAGTTGATGCTTCTCTGCAAAAGCTAAGACTGCATCGACATCAAATGGGTTACCCAAGGTGTGGGCAACCATAATTGCTTTCGTGCGAGTAGACAAGGCCAGTTCTAGCTGCGTGACATCTATATTGTAGCTAGGTAGGCTAATGTCAACAAAGACGGGAACGAGCTGGTTCTGAAAAATTGGGTTTACTGTTGTCGGAAATCCCGCAGCTACCGTAATGACTTCATCCCCAGGTTGCAAGCGGCGATCGCCCAATTGCTTTGAAGTCAGGGCACTCAGGGCTAACAAATTAGCAGATGACCCTGAGTTAACCAGTAAGCAGTGTTTTACACCAATCCACTCTGCGAATCGTTGCTCAAATAGCGCTGCGTAGCGCCCAGTGGTCAGCCAAAAATCAAGGGAAGAGTCAACTAAATTCAGCAGCTCTAACTCATCGAAAACTTTTCCCGACACAGGAACTGGTGTTTGCCCCGGAAGGAAAGGTTGCTTTGCAAATTTAAACTCATAAAACTCGGCAACTGCTGCTAGAACGCGAGATCGAAGCTCCTGTTCGCGGCCAAGAATGCTAGCGGAACTTTGTGTAGAGGCAATTTCGCTAGAAGTCATACTCGCTCGTCACTATCATCCTTAAGTTTGCCGATGGGTAACACCAACAAATTCTAAAATCTGTTCCTGCGTAACTTGTTGCATCTCTCGCCCGTCATAATACGCACGATACCATGAAACTGTGGACTCTACTGCTTGATTCAGAGACCATCGGGGTTTCCAATACAATCGCGATCGCGCTTTGCTAGAGTCCAGTTGCAATAATCCTGCTTCATGGTAATCCGGATTAATCTTGGCGATCTCAACTGTTCCTCCCCAAACCTCAGCAGCCAACTTTGCCACCTCGCCAACCGTCACCGTATCTACCGCATCTGGGCCAAAGTTCCAGGCTTCACAGAACTCCAGAGCACGGTCACCCAGTAATGCCTCTGCTAAGCGCAAATAACCCGACAGCGGTTCTAAAACATGCTGCCATGGACGAACTGCCTGCGGATAGCGCAACTTCAGTGGTTCAGCCGCCTGAAACGCCCGCACACAATCAGGAATCAATCGACCTGTCGCCCAGTCGCCACCACCAATGACATTTCCAGCCCGAGCCGTCGCCACTGCAATACCCTGTGGCCCCAAAAAGCTCGATCGATAAGCCGAAACTACTAACTCTGCACAAGCTTTGCTGTTGCTGTAAGGATCAAATCCCCCCAGGCGATCATTCTCCCGATAGGGATACACCCACTCCTGATTTTCGTAGCACTTATCCGTTGTAACCACGATAATCGCCCGCACCGAATCAACTAGCCGCGCCGCCTCTAACACATGGGCCGTCCCCATCACGTTCGTGGCATAGGTTTTAACTGGAAGTTCGTAGCTACGTTTCACGAGAGGCTGGGCTGCCAGGTGAAAGATTACGGTTGGTTGGGTCTGGCAGATGGCTGCTTCAATCGCAACCCCATCTCGAACATCAACCCTCAAATCTGATTCGAGGAGTCTCTCAAAACTTACCACTTGGTAAAGGCTCGGGTTTGTTGGTGGGTCAAGTGCTAAGCCAGAAACCCTTGCACCTAACTGATGAAGCCACAGGCATAGCCAAGCTCCCTTGAAGCCTGTGTGTCCCGTCACCAAGACCGATTGTTCTTGCCAAATAGCAGGGCTAGGATTCATGGCCAAACTTTCCAGGGCGCTTCGCCCGAGTCCCAAAGCTGCTCCAGATAGACCTTATCTCGCAGAGTATCCATTGGCAACCAAAAACCATGGTGATCAAACGCTTGCAGTTGACCTGCCGCAGCCAGAGAGGCAAGCGGTTCCCCTTCCCAGCTGGTGAGATCGCCCTGAATATAGTTGATTACTTGAGGGGATAAAATAAAAAATCCACCATTGATGCGCCCTCCATCACCCTTAGGTTTTTCTAGAAAACCCCTTACTTGATCGCCGTCACGTTCTAGTGCTCCATAGCGCCCAGGGGGCTGCACTGCCGTAACCGTAGCAAGCTTGCCATGTTGCCGATGAAAGGCAACAGAGGCAGTGACATCAATGTCTGCAACCCCATCTCCGTAGGTGAAGCAAAATTCAGTGTCATCCTGCAAGTAATCGGCAACTCGTTTTAGTCGCCCACCAGTCAACGTGTTTTCTCCAGTGTCTACTAGCGTCACTCGCCATGGTTCGGCATAACGCTCGTGGACTTCCATCATATTTTTAGCTATATCAAAAGTCACATCAGAGGTGTGTAGGAAGTAATTAGCAAAATATTCTTTAATTACGTATCCTTTATAGCCGCAGCAAATGATGAAGTCATTGATGCCATGGGTTGAGTAGATTTTCATAATATGCCAAAGAATTGGCTTGCCACCAATTTCAACCATTGGCTTCGGTTTTAGGTAGGTTTCTTCGCTAATACGGGTACCTAGTCCACCGGCCAGAATTACACACTTCATCAACTTTTAGCTTTTTTTCGATAGTTTATGATTTGGTCAAAGTTTCTAGCCACTAAGAATTGGGTTCCCTAAGGTCAGCTAATTACTCACAGCAGTGACAGTTTTTTTAGCACCTAGCATGGATCTAGTTCAACATAGCTTTTTCGGTGAAAACCAAGTATCCAAGACCAGCGTGTAATTGCTTCACCATTACGATGACTTAGTCGAGAGAAATCAGAGCAATATCCTGGGAGTTGGGCGATCGCAAAGTTGGCGGGGGGGCGTAGCATGGAAGGGTGAGTGTTTTTCCTTCGCCGCTGGTTTCATTGCAGTCGGGGTGCTGGTTCAAGCTAATTTGTGGCGCGAGTTTCCAGCATTTGCCGGCCATCCGGACTCTGGCCCTGGTCTATGGGCTAGCGGGGGCTGACTGTGTGGATGTGGCTGCTGATCCGGCGGTGATTGCGGCAGCACGATCGGGCTTGGAGGTTGTCCAGTCCCGATCGGGTCGATCGCCCTGGCTAATGGTTAGCCTGAACGATGGTGAAGACCCCCACTTTCGCAAAGCCCAGTTTAACCCAACTCAGTGCCCTAGTGATTGTTCTCGTCCCTGCGAGCGGGTTTGTCCAACGGGGGCGATCGACCCGGGCGGCGTAACCGAAAGCCTTTGCTACGGCTGTGGCCGCTGTTTGCATATTTGCCCGCTGGATTTGATTGGGGCCCGATCGTACGTGTCCACCCCCAGCGCGATCGCCTCGGTGGTGTTGCCCTTGGGCGTGGAGGCGATCGAGATCCACACGGTTCCGGGTCGCTATGATGATTTTGCACGGCTGTGGCGATCGGTGGAACCCCACCTCGATCAGTTGCAGTTGGTGGCGGTCAGTTGTCCCGATGGCCCGAATTTGGCAGATTACTTGCGATCGCTCTACGACTTGATGGCACCCGGCTTGCGAGCGGCCGGTTGCGCCCTGATTTGGCAAACGGACGGGCGGCCCATGAGTGGCGACATTGGTGCAGGGGCCACGCGCGCGGCGATCTCCCTGGGCCAGAAGGTTTTGCAATTGGGCTTACCCGGCTTTGTGCAGTTGGCCGGGGGCACGAACGATCGAACCGTGCCCAAACTCCGAGATTTAGATCTGTTGGGGCCCAATCGACTGGCCGGCGTGGCCTATGGCAGCTATGCCCGATCACACCTGAAGCCCGTGACCGATCGGCTCGAGGCCCTGGAACTGGCAGCGGGCCAAGCCGTGCCGATCGAAACCCAACCGGAATTACTGGCCGAGGCGCTGACCTTGGCGCAACCGTTGTTCGCTCCGCTGAAAGCTCCCCATGCTCCGATTCCGCTGGCAGCGCTGCCGCCTTAGCCCGTGGCTAGGTTTGTAGCGTTGCCTTGCTCCGAGTCCAACTTGCCGCGCCCTCTTGCTGTTAATTAGCTCTTATGGTGATGTTTCCCGATACTGGCGATCGTCCCGTGACTTTGCAAACCGCCCAACAAGTTAAGGAAGGAACTGACTTGGCAGCAATGGCTGATTCCGCTGGCGCACCGGCTGTGGGTAGCGAAGCGATCGATCTGGGTCGCACTCGCAGCACCGATGACCTGAGCCAACTTCTGGGTATTTTGCCGCCTCACCTGCGGAAAGTTTTAGAAAATCATACGGATTTGAATCAGTTGGTGGAGGTGGTGATGGACTTTGGGCGGTTGCCCGAGGCCCGGTTCCCCGGTGCCCGCACCGAAAGCCTCAGCGACAAACCCGTCACCCGCGACGATTTGGACTATGCCACCGCTCGGGTTGGGCATTTTGGCGGCGACAACCGCGCCGGCATCGAGCAAACCCTGCACCGAATCAGCGCCATCCGCAACCGCCGGGGCGACGTGATTGGCCTCACCTGTCGCGTGGGGCGGGCCGTGTTCGGAACGATCGCCACGATCCGCGACCTGGTGGAAAGTGGCAAGTCGATTTTGATGTTGGGGCGGCCCGGCGTTGGCAAAACCACGGCCCTGCGGGAAATTGCCCGGGTACTGGCCGATGAGTTGCAAAAGCGGGTGGTGATTATCGACACCTCCAACGAAATTGCGGGTGATGGCGATGTGCCGCACCCGGCGATCGGGCGGGCCCGACGGATGCAGGTGGCCGAGCCGGAATTGCAACACAAGGTGATGATCGAGGCGGTGGAAAACCACATGCCTCAGGTGATCGTGATCGACGAAATCGGCACGGAGCTAGAAGCCTTGGCAGCTCGGACGATCGCCGAGCGGGGTGTGCAACTGGTGGGCACGGCCCACGGCAACCAGTTAGCGAACTTGATCAAAAACCCGACTCTCTCGGATTTGGTCGGCGGCATCCAATCCGTCACCTTGGGCGACGAAGAGGCCCGGCGGCGCGGCTCCCAAAAAACCGTCCTAGAACGCAAGGCCCCGCCCACCTTTGAGGTGGCGGTGGAAATGCAGGAGCGCAGCCGCTGGGTGGTGCATGAGGATGTGGCCACCACGGTGGATTCCCTGTTGCGCGGGCGGATTCCCGAGCGGCAGGTGCGCACCATCAGCGACACGGGCAAGGTGACGATTACCCACGAGCTGCCGGAAGCGGAAACGGCGGGCACCGATCGCTCCCTGGCTCCAGCGGGCCGCAACGGGGGCCCCAGCAAGGGCGATCGCGGCTGGCGATCGAGCGGGCAAATGACCCCTGTGCCCCCAAATCGGCGGGTGGTGGTGCCCCTGGGAGCCGCCACGCCCCATGAGGAATTCGCCCAACTGCTCGATCGCACCGACTACAGCCCCCGGGCGATCGACGAAACCGACGACCTGAAGCAAAACGGCTATCTCTACGTCTACCCCTACGCCGTCAGCCGCCACCAGCTCGAGCAGGCGATTCGGTTGCTGAATTTGCCGGTGGTTTTGACCAAGGAACTGGACACGGCCGATGCGGTGCTGGCGTTGCGCACCCACTTGAAAAATCACACCAAGCTGCGCCACCTGGCCAAAACCCGCCAACTGCCGATCTATATCCTGAAGTCCAACAGCACGGCCCACATTGCCCGCACCCTGCGCCGGATTCTGAAGCTGGACGACGAGGGCGGCGAGGTGGAACCGGTGGATCTGCGGTTGTTTGCGGACAATGCCAGCGATGACGAGCTGGAAGCCCTCGAAGAAGCACGGCTGGCGGTGGAAAACATCGTGATTCCCAAGGGGCAACCGGTGGAGTTGTTGCCGCGATCGGCCCATGTGCGCAAAATGCAGCACGAGCTAATCGAGCATTACAAACTCACCTCCACCAGCTTTGGCGAGGAACCCAACCGCCGCCTGCGGATCTTCCCGGCTTAGTCGCACGACAGCCTTAATTCGTTGGGTCAAGTTGCGGAGTCAGTCGTGGTAACAAGGGGCTTAAGCCCCTTGCTGCCTAACGATTTGGTGGCGATAACAGCCCTGTAATTTAACCCAGCAAATTAAGGCAGCCACGCTACTAGGGCAGGCGACCCAATTCAAACCGGCCTCAAAAAATCAAAAAATCAGAAAAAACAATTCGAGGGTTTTACCTATGGCTCTCTCTCGTCGTGCGCTAATTCGGCAATCCTTAGCTGCGGCTGCGGGCTTCACCCTGGCGGACTGGTTGCTGTGGGCACAAGATGGGGCGATCGCCGCTCCAATCGCCCAAACCACCCCGACCGTACCCGAAATTTTCAAAGTACCGCCCTTACCCTACGCCTACGACGCACTGCAACCGACGATCGATCGGGAAACCATGGAGTTTCACCACGACAAGCACCACGCCGCCTACGTCAAAAACCTGAATACCGCGATCGCGCCTTACCCCGAACTGCACAAGCGCTCAATTGAAGATCTGATCAGCAATCTCGACGCGTTGCCCGCCGACATTCGCGCCGCCGTTCGCAACAATGGCGGCGGCCACGACAACCACAGCCTGTTTTGGGAAAGCATGGGCCCCAACGCGGGCGGCCAACCTACTGGGGCGATCGCCCGGGCAATTACAGACACCTTTGGCAGCTTTGAAGCCCTGCAAACCGCGTTCAACCAAGCGGGAGCCAAGCGCTTTGGCAGTGGCTGGGCTTGGCTAGTGCTCGATCGCCAAGGAAAACTCACCGTCACCAGCACCGCCAACCAAGACAGCCCGCGAATGGAGGGGCAAATTCCCCTGCTCGGCAACGACGTTTGGGAACATGCCTACTACTTGAACTATCGCAACCGACGCGATCAGTATCTCCAGCAGTGGTGGAATGTGGTGAACTGGCCGGTAATTAACCAGCGCTACGAAGCCGCTAAAGCCGCTTAAAACTCAAAGGTCGCGGGCACCTTGATTTCCCATGTCCCAGCCGTCAGGACAAGGGGCTTAGGGCGTGTCGTCAAATTTCCTGAAACCCTTATGACCTCGTTCTTTAAACCAATCAGTCGTAGGGGCGGGGTTTCCCCGCCCAGTTCCCGTGATCCTCGGGTATTCCCAGGGGTGGACAGGGTTGTGGCGATCGCCCGGGTTAGGGTTGGGAGACCCAACCCCTACGGCGATGGAAATGACGACAGGCCCTAAGCCCCTTGTTCGCTGAGATTTGGCACGGTTTCTGGGGGTTTGAGGCCCCAAATTGAGATGCCTAAAACACCTCTAGGTTCAACACATAGCGACCTAAAGGCAAATTCTGGGCCCAAAGCTCATATTCCAAACGCACCCAATCGGGAACCGGCCGGCCCGACAGAGTGAGGCTGCGGGTGAAGTTGCGGAGGCGAATTTGTTCGTAGCCCTGGTCTGTGGCTTCCTGGAGCCAATAGCGACTGATGCCATAGACCCCCCGTTCCCACAGGTGGCGGTAGTGGAAACCGCTGGCGCTTTGCATCGTTAACACAGCCCGCTGGGGGGAAAGTTCCAGCCACAAGCTGCGATCGCCCTGGGGTTCCGCATTGGCCGCATAACCGGGCATCAGCACCGGTTCGATCGCCTTCACTGCCGGTTCCGCCAGCAGAATATGGAAGCGATCGCGCTCATTTTCGTAAATCGTGGCGGAAGTTTCGATCGAGGCGGCCGTTGGTAAATCTAACGACAACAGCGACAGGCTAATCGGACGGCGGTGACGAATCGGCGACATAGGTTGCGGCCTTGTTGGCTCAGGAGAAGCATCACGCGCAAAACCCGGAAAGCGATAGGATTGTCGGGCGAGCCTGGGCGATGGGTTTGCCAAGCCTTTAGGGCCCGGTAAGCCAATCACTGCCTAGGGCAATTCTGCCTGTGGCAATTCTCCCGGCGCGATCGCGAGTCCGAACCCTGTCGATTTTCCGATGCTCCACCCGATCGTAACATCCGAATTTGTAAACGCCCGCCAACGGCTGATCCTTTCTCCCACTGCCGAGGGCTGCCCCCTCGTGGGTCGCGTGCGGATCCCCGGCGACAAGTCCATTTCCCACCGGGCCCTGATGCTAGGGGCCTTGGCGGAAGGGGAAACAACCATTGAGGGCCTGCTGTTAGGCGAAGATCCCCGCAGTACCGCCGCTTGCTTCCGAGCCTTGGGAGCCGAAATCAGCGAGCTGAACACCGATCGGGTAACCGTGCGCGGCATTGGCATCGGCAATCTGCAGGAGCCGATCGGGGTGTTGGATGCGGGCAACTCGGGCACAACCCTGCGGCTAATGTTGGGCATTTTGGCTTCCCATCCCGATCGCTTCTTTACAATTACGGGCGATGACTCCCTGCGATCGCGGCCCATGGGTCGGGTCGTGAAGCCCCTGACCCTGATGGGGGCACAAATTTGGGGCCGCCGTGACAACACCCTCGCGCCTCTGGCCGTGCGGGGTCAGGCCCTCCAGCCCATTCATTACCAATCCCCGATCGCCTCAGCCCAAGTCAAATCCTGCATTTTGCTGGCAGGGTTGATGACCGAAGGACAAACCACCGTCAGTGAACCGGCCCTGTCGCGCGACCACAGCGAGCGAATGTTGCGGGCGTTTGGGGCGGAAGTGATCGTGGATCCGGACACCATCAGCGCCACGGTGGTCGGCCCGGCCAAGCTCCATGGCCAGCGGGTAATCGTGCCCGGGGATATCAGTTCAGCGGCCTTTTGGCTGGTGGCGGCGGCGATCGTGCCCGGCTCTGACCTGACGATCGAGAACGTGGGCATTAACCCCACCCGCACCGGTATCCTCGACGTGCTGCACCAGATGGGAGCCAACATCACCCTCGAAAACGAGCGCGACGCGGCGGGCGAACCAGTGGCAGATTTGCGGGTGCGCTATGGGCCCCTCAACGGTTGCGAAATTAGCGGGGCCCTGATTCCTCGGTTGGTCGATGAAATCCCCATTTTGGCCGTGGCGGCAACCGTGGCCCAAGGCAAAACCGTAATTCGCGATGCGGAAGAGTTGCGCGTGAAGGAGAGCGATCGCCTGGCGGTGATGGCGGCGGCCCTGCAAAAAATGGGGGCCCAGGTGACGGAACAGCCGGATGGGCTGGAAATTGCCGGCCCGGTGCAATTGCGGGGGGCCGATGTGGACAGCCACACGGATCACCGAATTGCCATGAGCCTGGCGATCGCGGCGTTGGTGGCCCAAGGAACAACCACCATCGATCGGGCAGAGGCGGCGGCCATTTCCTATCCGGACTTTGTGCCCACCCTGGAGCGGCTCACCCAAGGTTAATCGGCCTGCAAGTGGATCAAACCCATCGATCGGGCGGGTGAGCCGGTTATGGTGAGTCAGTCAACTGATCGAGATCGGGCAGGTTGATCAGGCAGATTAATCAAGCCGAGTTGGATCGCGCCCCAACCGCCAGGCTACGGCGCGTGATTTCCAAATACACCGCCTCCAGACCCACGGGCTGACGGGCCAAGCCATCGATCGGCAGGCCCGCCAGCCGCTCCAGCAACTCCGGCAAACTGAGGGACTCCGGCAACCACAACACCAGTTCCCCCCCAGCTTCCCGCCAAGGCCAGCCCAGTTGCTCCACCCGTTCAATCGTCCCGGCACGATCGGCCGTCGTTACCCGCACCAACTCAGCGGCGGGAATGGTCGATCGCAGTTCCGCCAAAGTTCCCTCCAGCGCGATCGCCCCCTGGCTCAAAATTCCAATTCGATCGCACAGGCGCTCCGCCTCCTCCAGCAAATGGGTGGTCAGCAGCACCGTCAAACCCTGCTTTTTCAGATCCCGAATCATGGCCCACAGGTCATAACGGGCTTCCAAATCCAAACCCGCTGTGGGTTCATCCAAAATCACCAACTTGGGCCGATGCACCAGGGCGATCGCCACATTCAACCGCCGCTGCATCCCGCCGCTGAGGGTTTCCACGGGACTATCGGCGCGATCGGTTAAGCCCACCCAAGCCAAGCACTGAGCCAAACGCGATCGCCGTTCCGATTGCCGCAAACCATACAAACTGGCAAAAAAATCT
The DNA here is from genome assembly GCF_014698235.1 of Limnothrix sp. FACHB-406. Classification (NCBI taxonomy): domain Bacteria; kingdom Bacillati; phylum Cyanobacteriota; class Cyanophyceae; order Pseudanabaenales; family Pseudanabaenaceae; genus Limnothrix; species Limnothrix sp. FACHB-406. The sequence continues at coordinate 21,774 of NZ_JACJSP010000019.1, forward strand.
AAATTCTCAGCACAGGTCAGGCTTTTGTAGAGCAAGTTGTCCTGGGGGGCAATTCCCAACCAGTGGCGGGGAGCCTGGGCCAAGGGGCGATCGCCCAACCACAACTCACCCCCATCAGCCACCAACAGGCGACCCAGGATATTAATCGTCGTGCTTTTGCCCGCACCGTTGGGGCCCAGCAGCCCATAAATTTCGCCCGGTCGCAAGGACAAACTCAGTCCTCGCAATACCGGGCGATCGTCATAGGATTTAGTTAACCGTTCAATTCGCAACATGCTGCGCTGAACCCATGCGGATAATAGGACTTGAACCTACACGCCTTGCGGCACTAGAACCTAAATCTAGCGCGTCTACCAATTCCGCCATATCCGCTTAAGCCCAAATATCATAGCAAAATCCCCCCACTTCGGCAATCGTCATTTCATGCCAGTTGGGGAAGCCGTCACCGGTTCCGCACCGGCCGCGCCACAATCACATAATCATCCAGACCGTAATTCAGATCAAAGGTTGCACCAGCATAATCCCGCCGTAGACGACTAATCCTAGACTGCGGAGGCAAATTTTTAATCGCAAATTGTTTGAACTCTTGTTTGCCTAAGGGAGATCGCTGACCGGTGGAATTGAGATAGCAATACCACTCCAAATCAAGATTCAGCATTCGCAAAAACGTGATGACGGCAGCTTTTTCTTGGGTATCCGTCAGCGATCGATTATTGAGTCCTTGAAAGGATCGAAACTTTTTATCTTGAATCACGAATAACACATAGCCCGCATCGCTCAAGCCATGGCTAATGATGCGCTGATATTGTTGTAGAAAAATTGCACGCTCCACGGAATCCCAGGGGAAGCAATGGGCGATTGTGATCCAATCAAAAAATTTCTGTGGCAACTGTGATCGGGAATCTTCCTGAAGGTTGAGCGTTTTGAATTGGATATAACTTTGGTCACTCATTCCCATTGCCAGAGACCATTGCCTCAGCAGTTGATGCCCAATATCTTGAAAGGCAGATTGACAGTCAACAGAGCAATAGTTCAAGACCTGATCGGGCGATCGTACCTCTGGATCAAGCAATTCCCGCAACAACAACAGCCCAAACAGCGTTGTTCCTGGCCCCGCCGCTAAGTCCAGAATTCGAGGTTGTCTTGGTAATTGTCGACGTTCATAAATCAGTAGCCAACTAATAAAGAGACAGAGGGTATTTTCTAGAAAATATTCTAATAAATAAGCTTCCGCAGAATATTGGAAGCAGTACGTGGGACTTGCTCCACCTTTTAGCAATCGTAAATCTCCTAAAGCATCCCTGAGAGCCTGCTTTTGAGCCGATGTCTTCCGGGAAGGAAGTCGTTGCTCAAGGTGTTTCGTTAGGATGATCTCCAGAGGGTGAAACACCGCCTCCGGCAGCCCGGTGGTTTGCCACAATCCCTGGTCGATCGCCCGTAGCTTCAGTTGTTGTTTTAGGTCTTGGCAGCAATCGGGATTTGGCTCGCAATAGGGGGAAGTTTGGGCGGCGGCGCGTTGGGCCTGTTGTAGGGTTTTGAGCTGCGATCGCGTTTCGCGTAAATCCTGCTCCTGTTGCAGAAAGTCTACACAAAGCTGCGCCAAAGGTGACTGAACTGAACCGCGCTGTTGCCGTTGTGCAATTAGCAGTCGCACCTGGCGAAAATCTCGCCGCTGGAGGGCCGCCGCCAATTGACGATCGCTCCACCATTGCCGCAGGACTTCAATCATAGCCAAATCCCGCTTGACGTTCACAAAGCTCTAGATCATATTGCCCTTCAGCAATTAAGCGTAAAATATCATTTTTAAGCAGCTCATAATGTTTTTCTTCACAGTCGTACCACCAAGCAAAGCGCTGTTTTAGGGCTGTAGCGATGGGGCGGGTAGAAGCCTGGCGCATCCGATTGCCCCGATCGGGATGGAAGGGTTGCAACACCACCCGATCGGCAATGGCCAACCGCTGCACCAATCTGGGCAAATCGGCCGGCTCCGTGGGCAACAGCGGTGTGAGGGTGACGGATAGTTTGGGAATATAAACGTCGTGATCAGGTGATAGGGCAATGCCATAGCGAAAATGCTGCAACGCCTGAAACCGAGAAGTAATGCTGGGCGATCGCTCCTCAAACACCCGCCGCACAGTCTCGGAACCGGTGGGAATACTCATGTTGATTCGCAACCGCTGGAACCGCTGCAACAGATCGAGATCACGCACGATCGCCGGGCTGCGAGTTTGGATCACGAGTGTCGGTTGATAGGGAAGCAGGGTTGCTAATAGGGCCCGTGTGAGTTGGGTTTTTGCCTCGATCGGCTGGTAGGGATCAGTGCTAGTACTCATATAGATGCTGGGCGGTTGGTCGTGATGCCGAAACCAGCGTTCTAGCTCTTTTTCCAGCACCGCCACGGCGTTGGTTTTAACCACCACCCAATTGCCCCAATTATCCCGCCACCGAGCCGTAGGGCTAAAAGCTGCCGCATAGCAGTAGGTGCAAGCGTACTGACAGCCTTGGTAGGGATTGAGCGTAAAGTCGTAGGCTCCGATGAAGCCAGATGCGGGCATCAGCAGCGATCGGGCTTGGGTTTGATAGACCTGGGCTGTGCCAAAGGCAGCACCCGACGGCGGCGCGGGTGATCGAGCAGGAAATTCCGGCAGAGCAGTAAAGTCGGCCATCGCTCAAAAATCTCAGAATCAATCGACTCATCATCCGTCGATAAACTTGCGCCAGTTTATGCAATTTCAACCCGGTCGGATGCCAACCCACATCCCCTGCGCTAAGCATGGTCGATCGCCTTGAGGGCGGTGTATTGGGGTTCAGCAATTTTGTTTGCTGCAAATAGGGTGTCGGCAATTTCGCCAAGGGTGAGCACCGCGTGCGATCGATAGCCTTTGGCGGCCAAACGTTCCTTGGCTCCCGTGTTGTGGTCAATGAACACCACCAAATCAGTGACCCGCAGCCCCACCGATTCCAACTTGCCAATTCCCTCGATCGCGCTTTTGCCGGAAATCAAAATGTCATCCACCACCACCGCCGTTTCGCCAGGGGTGAAATTTCCTTCCACCACCCGCTGAGTGCCGTGGGCCTTCACTTCCTTGCGCGGAAAAATCATGGGGCGGTTCAGGTGCAAGGCCAAGCCGGTGGCCGTGGGCAAGGAGCCGTAGGGAATGCCGGCCAGGCGATCGAATGTTAGGGGAGCCACCCGATCGGCATAGGCCAACAGGATTTTGTGAAAGACTTGGGGATTCGAGATGATTTGCCGCAAGTCCACGTAATAGGGAAAGGTGGCCCCGGAGGCCTGCACATAGTCACCAAACAGAATGCAACCCAAGTCGAAGAGCTGCACAATCAATTCCGCGTGGGGATGGGCGCTGGTGTTGGTGCTGGCGGGCGCGGGCAACCAAAGGGGGCAGGCTTCCGCGATCGGCCCGCAAACGGCCGTCTGAGCTTGGGTGAGTCGATCGCGCAGTTGCATAATCTGGCGACGGGGTTCCGGGTGGCTGAGGGCCGCCCGAGGCACCAGCACAATCAATCCATCACCATCGGCCGCCAGGCCCGCTTGCAGGGTTTGGCGCAGATTGGCATCCAGTCGATCGCCCGTGGCCGCGTCCAGGTCTTGGCTGTAGTCCACCGTTGCCAGCCCCGCCCCTGACCAAGCCCCCCGCAACAAAATGGGCGCTTCTGGAGCCACCGCCCGCAGCCGCCGCAAGATTTCCGGATCCGCCGCTTCCAGTTCCAAGCCCATTTGGCTGGGAATGCCCCAGGTTTGCACCTCGCGGGCCAAGCTGAGGTAGCGGGGTTCGGCCTCGGGGGCCGGGTCTTGCAAAACGCGGGCGGAGGGGTTTTCGGTGTAACACAGGGCAAAAAGGGCGCGATCGGCTTGGAGCAAAAAGGGCGCGGCATGGTCTTGGCCCGAAAAGGGCACGATCGTTACGGCATCCACCTGCCAGCGATCGAACGCTGTGCGGGCAAACAGGCCGCTGTTGATCCAGTCCGCATGTTTGGCATCCAAAATGACGGGCAATTCTGCCGGAATCCTGTGCCGCAACAGGTCTTCTAATAGGGCCAAGCCCGCCGCCCCAAATAGCAAATAGGGATCGATCGCCACCTTATAGGCACAAACCAAATCTGCCGTTTGGGCCACCATCGTTCGCAGCCAGTCTCCCAAGGCCGTCAGGGGGCGATCGACTCCGGCCGCAATGTCGGCCACAGCCGCTTCCAAAAAGTCAGAACTCGGATCCAAACTGAGGCATAGCAAACTCCCGCGCGATTGGGTCGCCCGGTGTAATTTATCGATAAATGTCATAGGAATCGCAGGGAAATCTCAACAGAAATTTCAGAGAATGTCTGAAAAGGAGCTTAGATTATTGGCAAAACACCTGAACCCGGATCACCGGCTAAGAAGCTTTGAATTGTAGAGAGTTAGGCCCCTCCGCTCCGTCAATTGCCATACGGACAGAATGCCCCGGAGTGGCCCAGGGTTCCCTGGTTAATGGAGTAGGATAGGGGCACTTTTTCCGCTGAGCGCCGTTGTGGATGGGCCGGGGATTTAACCTTGGGGTTGAATTCAGGAATTCCAGTCAACGGTGCTGGCTTTGGGCGTTGCGCGCGCCGCTAAATCTTCACCCTGCGGGGCACGTTGTCGATGGAGTATTGCGAGTTTTTGCTGCAAAAGGAGGGCGATCGGGCTTGGTTGCCACTGGAGTCGCCCAGCGTCGAAGTTTTGGAAGGACGCTATCGCCTGATTGCCCGATCGAGCTATCCCGATGCGGCAGTGGAAATTCGTGTGGGCTACCAGCCGGATGGGGCGATCGGGGGCACTAGCCAACGCACCCAGTCCCGATCGGCCCAAACCAATGTCAATGGGCTGGTGGTGGTGATTCCGTTCACGGTGTTGCGGCCGGGGCTTTGGGAATTTAGCTGTCGGCAATCGGTGGGCGAGGAGGCGGATCCGACAACCACGGGGCCCGCCTGGCACTATGCGGTGACGCTGCAAGTGTTGGCCGTGGAGGCGGAAGATTGGGTGGATGTGGAACCACAACCGGCGACGGATGCGCTGGCCCAGGAATCCAACGGGTCGGAAGTGGTGAGCCGATCGCCCGATGAATTCTCCCCGTCCCATGGCATGAATGGTGCTGAGGGGGCCGTTGAAGAGGTCATGCCGGAGCTAGTGGCGGAAGCGAACGCAGCGAACGGGCTGGCCGATTCGATCGCCCCGAAAATTCCCCAGGCCACGGAGCCAGAGCCTATCACTTCAGAAATCGCTTCAGGAATCGCTTCAGAAGTTGCTCCAGAAATTACCCCAGAGAGCACCCCGAAAAACACTCCAGAAATTACCCCAGCAATTGCCCCAGAGCCAGCCTCGGCCAAGCCCCCATCGATTCCTCTGCCGGCCTTACCGCCCACGGAACCCTTCACGCCCCCGATCGAGCGGTTGATTCAAGTGGAAGACGATCGCCTGTTGCGCATTGCCGATCGCCTGTTGCAGCAAATGGTGGAACCGGCGGAACCGGATCCCATGGAAGCGATCGACCCGCTGGTGGCCGCCAGCCAGCTTCCTCCCTTGCACTTACGACTCGATCGCACCACCTACATCACCGCTTGGGGCGATCAGTTGGTGTTGCAAGGCAGCTTGGATTGGGCCGAACCAACCAAGGCTCCCATGCTGGCTCAACTGCCGCCCACCTTGGAATGGCGGGTAACCCTGCGCGATCCCAACAGTCAGCGGGTGTTGGTGCGGTTGCGCCAGCCGATCGCCGGGTCGCGCTGGAGCCGGCCAAGCGATCGACCCTTGCCGGGTCAGTTCACCTGCACCGTGGAATTGCCCCTGGAAGCCAGCACCTTTTTGATGTTGGGCGAGCTGGCTTTGTATCCCCACAGTTTGCCCAGCGCCGAACCCCTTACCAGCCAGGCCTTCGCGGTAGCCGCCGATGCCGATGCCCTGTTGCGGGCGATCGAGCCGGATTTTCGCCCAGAGGATTGCACAGAGGACGATCGGGCCCCGGCCGCGTTGCCGCACGAATCCCTGCCGTTTCGGCCCAATGCCCAAGCCCCCGCCAAAAAGAGCTTGGATCTGAAGCTGCTGAACTTTGTGCAACCGGCGAAAGCGCCCATGTTGCCATCGATGTCGCCGTCCATGTCGCCGTCCATGGACTCCGCGCCGTCCATGCCCGAGGTTGCCCCCGCCCCGATCGCCGGTGTTGAGTTGCCGGAAGCTGCCATTTTGCAAGGGTTGCCCCCCGCTGCGCCAATTCCCACCGCCAACGGCCCGGCCCCTTGGGCGATCGACCCCTTACCCAGTGAGCCTTCACCTTTTGACGCGCTGCCCAAGGGTCACCGGTTCTGGTCAAGGCTCACGGCCTTGGCTGATGACCAAGATTTACGGGCCTGGATGCGGGCCCGAGGAGAGGGAGTTGCGCCCGCCCCGGAGCCACCGGATCCCGATGCGGACTGGACGGCCGGTGAAGTGCTGGTGGATGACCTGTTGCCGCTGCAAAACGGATCCAATGGCTGGCCTGTTCAGGCCAGCCCACCGCCGCCGCCGCCCGCCGAGGCCACCTTGCCACCCACGATGCCGATTCCACAGCCCACGATCGAGCTGTTGACCCATCCCCTGGTGGCGGAAACCACGGCCACCTTGCGGTTGCGAGTGACGGAGGTGCCCTCACGACTCTGCATTAAGGTTTGGACGAGCGATCGACAAACGCGCCAAATCTTGGAACCACCGCGCTGGCTGTTGGAATTGCCCCCCAATGGCCTGGGGGAATTGGAAACCCGTGTCACCTTGACCGTGCCGGCCCTGGTGGCGGAACTGAGCATTGAGGCGGTGGTGATGGAGTTGGCAACCCACCGCGAAAGCCGCAAGGCGGTGATTGTTGCACCCGTGTTGCCCCCCGAGGCCCATCCCGATCGCCCCACATTGGATCCATTGGCGATCAACAACCTGTTTGAGGCCCTGTCGCCCTCCCGTTGGGATTAGGGCGGCATTGAGCCTCCGGTCAAGGATCCAAAACCCAATCACAGGGCATGTTGGGGGCGATCGGCTCCCCGCGTTGATTCAAGCCTTGGTTCAAGCCTTGGTTCAAGCCTTGATTCGCTTGTTTGTTAAAAATCTTTAGCAACCCCACGCCACACCGGAGGCCAGCTCGTACAGTTAATGGGAAATCCTCTGAATTCGATTAAGAATAAGGATCTTTTCCCATGGCAGCCTCTTTTCTTCCTTCGATTTTCGTGCCGATTGTTGGCTGGGTATTTCCTGCTGTAACAATGGCCCTGCTGTTCCTGTATATCGAAAGCGACGCTTAACAAAAAATCGCAAGCGAAGCTGTGCGTAGCCTGCCAAATTCCCCGATCACGGCCCTGAATCACAGCGAGGGCAATGACTGGGGAGATTGCAGTTTGCCTTCTCCTTGAATCGAGTTGATTAAATCCAGACCGCTGGCTGTCTAAGATAGTTAGCGGTTTTTTGCGGGCGAACAGCGCCTGAAGATCATGAGCGATCGGGTGGCGACGGCACGGTTAATTGAAGTTTTTTCAGCAATCCAGGGTGAAGGGCCGATCGTGGGCACGCGGCAACTGTTCATCCGGCTTGCCCAATGCGATTTGCGCTGTGACTATTGCGATAGCGATCGCACCTGGGTGGCTCCCGATCATTGCGACATTGAGCAAACCCCTGGCCTACGGGATTTTGTGACTGTTGCCAACCCCGTGAGCCAATCGCAGCTCCTGGACTGGGTGCAACAGCTCGATCGCCCCCATCTACACGACAGCATCAGCATCACGGGGGGTGAACCCCTGTTGCACAGTCGTTTTTTGCAAGATTTCTTACCAGCCTTGAAGACCGTTTCCAGCCTGCCGGTTTATTTGGAAACCGGGGGCCATCGGCCACAGCAGTTGGAACCCCTCTTGCCTTGGCTGGATTGGATTGGCATGGATTTGAAGCTGCCCAGTGTCAGCGGCGAAACCCACTGGGAGGCCCATGGGGAGTTTTTGCGGTTGGCGGTGGCAGCGCAAAAGTGGGTGTTTGTGAAAGCGATTGTTTCCGAAGCAACCACGCTGGCGGATCTGACTCGATCGGCTGAGTTGGTGGCGGCGATCGATCCCCATTTGGTTTACGTGATGCAACCCGTTTCGCCCTTGCCCGCACCGATTAAGCCCGATCGCCAACCCCCGCAAGCGCCCCAGCCCGAACAAGTGTTGGCCTGGCAACAACACCTGAAACAGTGGTTACCGCAGGTGATTGTGATTCCACAAACCCACAAGGCGATCGGGCAACTTTGACCGGGCCCTAATCGGGAATTTTGAGGGATAGCTCGTAGACCGATCGCTTGGGCAGGTTCAGTTGGCCGGCAATCTCGCGGCTGGCGGCCGATCGGCTCATCCCTTGGGTCATTCGATCGGCCAGAGCGGCGATAATCTCCGCTTCCGTGGGTTGGTGGGCCACCGGGAGCACTCCGCCCAAAATGAGCACAAATTCCCCCTTAATGGGACAGGCGGGATTCTCGGGAGTCCAAGTGGCGATCGCCTCCGAGAGGGAACCACGCCAAAACTGTTCGTAGCGCTTGGTCAGTTCCCGGGCGATCGCGATCGGTCGTTGGTCGCCGCCGTGGTTGGCCAGGTCTTGCAGGGTTTCCCGCAGGCGGTGGGGCGCTTCGTAAAGAATCACGGTGCGGGCCTCTTGGGCCAGTTGAGCCAGTCGATCGCGCCGTTCTTTGCCCTTGGTGGGTAAAAATCCTTCAAAACAAAAGCGATCGGTGGGTAAGCCGGAGCCAATTAGCCCCGCGATCGCCGCGCAGGCTCCCGGCACTGGCACAACGGACAACCCCGCCGCCCCGCAAGCCGCCACCAATGGCACGCCCGGATCGGAAATGCCCGGCGTACCTGCATCGCTGACTAGGGCGATCGCCTGGCCCGCCCGCAGTCGATCGAGAATTTCGGGAATCCGTTTGGTCTGGTTGTGTTCGTGATAGCTCAGTTGGGGCTTGCTGATTTGGAAGTGGGCTAGCAGCTTGCCCGTGTGCCGGGTGTCTTCCGCCGCGATCGCATCCACGGCCTGCAAAATTCGCAAAGCTCGGTAGCTGATATCTTCCAAATTCCCGATCGGGGTGGCTACCAAATACAGGGTTCCCGGCTGCACTGTTGTGACTTCGCCCACGGTGGTCGGCGCTGGGGAAGGCGTTGCCGTCATCTGCCGAACCTCCCCCTAGATTAAAAAGCGATCGAGCGCCGCTTTCAGTTCCGCCAATTCCGCGTCAATGTTGCCCTCGCGTGCTGCTCGCACAATGCACTCATTCAGGTGCTCATCCAAAATGGCCCGCGCCACCCGATCGATCGCACCGCGCACCGCCGCCAACTGAATCAACACATCGGGGCAATCTCGCCCATCCTGCACCATGGCCTTGATGCCGCGCACATGGCCTTCAATCCGCGACAGACGATTCACAATTTTGCGAATCGCTTCCGGGTTGTGGGCGTGGCTGTGGCTATGGGACGGGCCATGGCTATGGCCGTGAGCATGGCTGGGAGCGGGATTGGAGTCGAGATGCTGGGCAGAGCTGGGGGCGGGCTGATGGGACTGGTCGGAATCGGCGGCAGGGTGAGGGTGATTGTCGGGTTGTGCAGGGTCGTGATCAGGACGATTCAAGGGATGGAACGCAGCCAGATTCAAAGGGGCAGTTTGGATTCTAACGCGATGGCTCCGGGTTTCCGAGCGATCGCACCGCTTCGAGGGCCCCGTGAGCAATTTGGGGCAGAATACTGCGATCGCGATCGCCCAAAGGCGCATCGATCGCCACCACCAGCCCAAAGGGCCGCCCATCCACCGGCTCCACATAGGCACAATCCCACCGCACCCGGCTCATCCACCCCGCCTTAGACCACAGGCGCGTGGTGGGGGGCAACCCTTCCCCCAAAAAACCGGTGACTTGGTTGTAATCCGGATCCAAGCTGGCCACGGTGGCCGGATCGAGCGATCGCGCCAGGAGGTTCATCAGCATTTGCGATCGCGCCGCCGAAACCGCCACCCCACCCGCGATCGCGTGGAGCAGCCGCGCCACCGCATCCGTCGTTAAATAATTGCGATTGCTGTAGTCTGCCGCCAAAAAGACTCGCTCGCGGCCATAGGGCCCATCACCCCAAGTTTTTTGGCAAACATTAATGGTTTGGAACTCTTCCCAACCAAACGATTGCAAATAGCGATTCACGATTTGTCGTTGCTGTTGCCAGGTTTCAAAGGGGCCCGCTGGCAACTCCGGGCCGCTGGTGGTTCCCGACAACACATCCACCAAATAGCTCGTGGCATCGTTGCTGGAATTGACGATCGCATCATGCAGGGCCCGATCGACCTCTTCCGTGGGCGAAATCATGCCCTTTTCCAACCATTCCTGCACGGCCACCGCATAAAACAGCTTGACCACGCTGGCCGGATAAATGCGCTCCACACCTCGATAGCTGAACCCACGTACCGGATGGGCCCAAAAATCCGCCGGAGCCAGGGCCCCACCCGTGTTCACCATGTAGGGCGGATCGTAAACCCACCAGGTCAGGGCCAATTGGTTGCGGGCTAACAGCGGATATTGGATCCATAGCCGATCGAGCAGTTGTTTTCCCAACCGCTCCAGTTCCCCATCCTGTTGGTAAAAAATCATGCCTACGGTGTTTGGCGTGAACCCAACGATTCTCGCCTATGCTTGGGGCGATCGTCCTTGTTTGCACCGGAGACCTTCCATGACCTCGATCGCCCTCGATCGCGTGCTGGCTGACTTGGGCCAACCGATTCCCGATCGCCCGGAGTATCGCTGCACCGAACCCCTAGACCTCTTCACCCGGCCCGACGGGGAAGAACTGAGCACCCAGGTGGCTCCCGGGCGACAACTGTGGTTTCGGCAACTATCGGCGGATTTGGCAGCAGGTTTGGACACTGGTGCAGGAGCCAATTCGGGAGCCAATCTAGAAGCCAATTCAGGAGCCAACGGGGATTTCAATCAAGGGGCGATCGAGGTGGTGCTTTGCGAGGATGACTATGCCGCTTGGTTGCCCCTGGCCGCTTTGGCTCACCTGGCCCCGGCCATTGGCCCCTATCGGGCCCCGATCGTGTCGCGATCGGCCATTGTCGATCGAATTCCCCAGGCGATCGCCTTTGCCCAAGCGGCCATGGCCGTTCCCCATTGCTATCTTTGGGGCGGCACGATCGCCCCTGATTATGACTGCTCTGGCCTCATTCAAGCGGCCTTTATGAGTGTGGGCGTTTGGTTGCCGCGCAATTCATATCAACAACAGGAATTCACCGAACCGGTTGAACTAGAAAACCTGCAACCCGGCGACTTGCTTTTTTTTGGAATGCCCACCAAAACCAACCATGTGGCGCTGTATTTAGGCAAAACCATCGGACAACATTGCTATCTTCACAGTTCCGGCTATGAACAGGGGCGGGGAAGAATTGCCGTTGATTTTTTGTCTGATCAAGGCGATCGGGTGGCCCAAGCTTATTTTTCCCAATACAAAGGAGCCGGTCGCATCCACAGCAGCTATCAACCCAGCCTCAAGGGCTAATTCACGGTTCATTCACCGATCTGCTTTGGCGCTTTGATGGCCCTCAAGCGAACAATTAGACTTCAAATTAATGATGAAACTGGCCGTAAAAGTCAAACCCAACAGCAAACAACAGAAAATTGTTGAAGAAGCCGATGGGGGGCTAACCATTTTCTTAAAATCTCCCCCGATCGATGGCAAGGCTAATCGCGAGTTAATTCAACTCCTCGCGACCCACTTAGGCGTTAGCAAATCAGCAATCACGATCAAAGTTGGCCAAGCGGGTCGCCAGAAAATCATTGAAGTTGCAGACTAGCGAGCAAAGTCCAAGGCGGGCGAGGCGAGAAAATGAGGGATCCCTTGAAAGCAATCCCATAAAATTGAATCAGCATCGATCGCCCCAACGACAAGCGCTAGGGCCCTCAGGATTGGGATAGGATAAGCGCGATCGCCCCTCTTGCTCCACATCGATACCATGATTGATTCATGGTCGATCCCCGACATTGGCATCCGATCGAGCCTTGAGGTCGAGCCTTGAGGTCGAGCCTTGAGGTTGAGCCTTGAGATCGAGCATTGGTTTAGATCACTTAGACCGTCAGACCGCCCCTCCAATTCCCCATGTCGCTCCAGCTTTACAACACCCTCACCCGTCGCAAAGAACCCTTCGAGCCGATCGAGCCGGGTCGGGTGCGGATGTATTGCTGTGGCGTAACAGTCTATGACCACTGCCATTTGGGCCATGCCCGGTCATACATCGTTTGGGACACCCTGCGGCGCTTTTTGCAATGGCGGGGCTATGACGTGCGCTATGTGCAAAACTTCACCGACATTGACGACAAAATTCTTAATCGCGCCAGAAACGAAGGGGTTTCCATGGAGGCGATCGCCGATCGCTACACCGAAACCTACTTTGAAGACATGGCCCGGCTCAACATTCGGGAAGCCGATGCCTATCCCCGCGCCACCCACACCCTGAACGGCATTCAGCGCTTGATTGCCGAATTGGAAGCCAAGGGCGTGGCCTATGCGGCCGGGGGCGATGTGTATTTTGCAGTGCGTAAATTTGCGGACTACGGCAAGCTCTCCGGCCGCAAATTAGACGACCTGCAAGCCGGAGCCAGCGGCCGCACGGACGACGAAGCCACCAAAAAGCAAGATCCCTTCGACTTTGCCCTTTGGAAAGGAGCCAAACCCGACGAACCGGCCTGGGAGTCCCCTTGGGGGCCCGGCCGGCCAGGCTGGCACATTGAGTGCTCCGCCATGGTGCGCCAAGAGTTGGGCGAAAGCATTGATATCCACGTGGGGGGCGGTGACTTAATTTTTCCGCATCACGAAAACGAAATTGCCCAATCGGAAGCGGCCACGGGCCATTCCCTAGCCCGGTTCTGGTTGCACAACGGCATGGTGAACGTGGGCGGCGAGAAGATGTCGAAATCCTTGGGCAACTTCACAACCATCCGCGCCCTGTTGGATGCACCGGAGGGGCCTCACCCGATGGCCCTGCGGTTGTTTGTGCTGCAAGGTCACTACCGCAAGCCCATGGACTTTACGGGGGAGGCGATCGAGGCGGCCAAAAATGCTTGGAACACGCTCAAAGAGGGGCTGTTGTTCGAGGGGCTAGGGGATTTCAACGGTGCGTCCACCTATGACCCCACGGCGCTCGATCGATTCCGGGCGGCCATGGATGACGATCTGAACACACCGGAAGCCTTGGCCTTGCTGTTTGAGCTGGCGAAGGAGTTGCGCCGAGAAAAGAATCTGCGCGTCCATGAGGGGCAATTTTCCCAAGATGCCGCCGCGATCGCCCAGCAGTGGCGAACCTTGGTGCATTTGGCGGATGTGTTGGGCCTGGTGGCCACAGCGGAAACTCCAACGGAAACCCCGGCCGGCCCCAGTGATGCGGAAATTGAGGCCTTAATTGCCCAACGGACGGCCGCCCGCAAGGCCAAAAACTTTGCCGAGTCCGATCGGATCCGCGACGAGCTGAAAGCTCAGGGCATTGTGTTGATCGATCGCCCCGGTGAAACCGCCTGGCATCGAGAATAGGAGGACGACCATGGCCGATCGCGATTTGTTTCAGCGGGCCAATGCGCAGGGCATGAAGCGATTTTGTGAAGGTTGGCATCGGGCCCAGAACCAACGCTACTTGCTGCGATCGCAACTGGGGTTTAGCCAAGCCAGCACCCCCCATCAACCGGCCGTCTGTCGGGGCTGCGAAAACTATCACGGCATCGCCTACGGTTACAGCCGCGATCGACGGGCAAGGCTGATTTGCGGCATTCACCCCTTTGGTTGGTCAGGAACCGATCCTTGTCCCGATTGGCGCGGGGCGATCGAACCGGAATTTTCCACTGCGACCTCCGACGACCTCAACCGGTAATTGGCCATGATCAATCTCCGAAACCTGGGAATCCAAAGCATCGGTCAAAACATTGGTAAAAACATCAGCAAACGATTAATCCTGGTGCTGGGGCTGGCCCTGTTGTGGGTTTTGTTGGGAGCCTTGCCCGCCCAAGCGATGGGCAACTACAGCAAAACCAACCAGGAAGGGCAGAATTTTGCCGGTGAAAACTTGGTGGGCGCAGCTTTTTTGGCCACCGATTTGCGCGATGCCAATCTGGCGGGAGCCAACTTGAGCAATGCCACCCTCACCCAAGCCACCTTGCTGCGAGCCAACCTGCAAGGTGCGGATTTAACGGGCGCTTTGATCGATCGCGCGGTGTTGGAACGGGCGGATTTAACCCAAGCGATCGCCCGTGAGGCAATTTTTACGCGCTCAATTTTGGCCGACACCGCGATCGAGGGAGCCGACTTCACCGATGCATTGATCGATCGGTACGACGTGGCCCAACTTTGCAAAGTCGCCAGCGGCATCAATCAAAAAACCGGTGTCAGCACCCGCGAAAGTTTAGGTTGTGATTAGTGCCCATTGCGCTTGGAATCTCTGAACAGCAGATCAGCATGAACCTTATTGTTGTTGGGTTTTGTACCTCAACCCAACTTACTAGCGCGACAGGCTTAATGCATTGGGTCAAAGTTGCGGAGCCAGTCGTGGTAACAAGGGGCTTGAGCATCTTGCTGCTTAACGATCAGGTGACGGTAACAGCCATGTAATTCAACCCAACGGATTAAGGCAGCCACGCTACTACTAGCACGACAGGCTTAATACATTGATCCGCGCAAGAGGTCTAATTAACGAGCCTTCCAAGTGCCACCATAGCGATAGTGCGGATTGGTGGCGCTTTGCTGTTTTTGGCAACGGGGACAGGCCAAAACCCATTGATCGGTGCGATCGACCTGAATTCGATAGCGCACCAATGACAGAGCCTGGCAGAGTTCACAGGGTCGTGGTTGGGGATTGGCTGTGCGACGACGCGGCATGAGAATTAATAGAAATTAACAGTAATCAGCAGCTATCAACGGCGATTCAAGACAATTTCAACCAACTCAAATCATTTCAATCAACAGCGATTCAAGACGATTTCAATCAACTCAAGTCATTTCAATCAACAGCGATTCAAGACAATTTCAATCAACTCAAATCATTTCAATCAACTTAAATCGAAGGGAACCCCGCCATTGGTTTCCCAATGATGACGATAGAGCAATTCAAGCTGGCCGCAATGCTGGGCGATCGCCGCCACCTGCCGCCGATACAAACTCCGAAACACATTCGCCACCAGCAACGCCCCGATCGCCACCACCAGGCCCGTGGCCGTGGACACCAACGCCTCGCTCAGACCCGAACCGATACCCGCGCCATTGGGGCCGCCCGTGGAGCCGATGCTGTCCCAGCGGAGGGCCGCAAAGGATCCCATCAAGCCCAACACCGTGCCCAACAGGCCCAAGAGGGGCGCAATGCCAACGATCGTGTCGAAAGCCGTACCAAACCGCTTGAGTTGAGGCAGTTGGGCTTGGGCGGCGCTGTCAAGGGCTAATCGAAACTCCTCGGGGGTGGGGCGATCGAGCGTGAGCGCCGCCAGGAAAATTTGCACGATCGGCCAATCCTCTGGAGCCGATCGCAACAAACGCAGGGTGCGATCGGTATCGGGTTCCCGCCCGTACAACACGAGCGCCTCCCGAATTAGGAGCGGTTGTTCCTGGGCCAAACGCCACCAAAACCGGCCCCGCTCCACCGCCAGGGCGATCGTGGCGATCGCACAACCCGCCAAAGGAACCATCACCGCCCCACCGGCCACAAACCATTGCCATACCGACGACATCGAGCACCTACTCCCCTTGCAACGTAGCGGGTTGATCTAGCGGCCAATCATGGCCCGTGGGCCAGCCGAAACTTAGCCAAACCCAAACCCAAACCCAATCAAGAACAAGCCTGGCCCTATGATGCCCGATTGGCGATGGCCGGAAGTTGCTGTGCCCCGTCCCGATCGGGGCGATCGGCCCCAGGCAATTGACTGTAGTGGGGATTGATCCTTACCATTGAGTTACATTAATGGACTGTAAAGAACTGTTGCGATTAATCAACGGTTTCCATCCTCCGGCCCCTTGATTGCCCCACAGACCAAGGGTTTTCAGTTCTTTTCCCCATTCGATTTTGTCCCCCATCCTTCCGCCCTGGCTTTTGGAGCGCGTCCCTATGCAACAGGCAACACAACTGGTTTCCCGCCGCTGGTCGCAGTGGTTGATGGCCACGCTGGGATCGTTGGTGCTTTGTGCGATCGCCTGGATCGCCGCACCGGCCCCCGCCCAAGCCTTCGACAACCCCGACCTGCTGCCCAAGGAGTTCACCACCGTTGTGGACTTGGCCAACCAGTTGCCCAGTGGCCAAGAGCAAAAACTCGCCCAAACCCTGGCGGACTTCGAGGCGGAAACCGGCTGGAAATTGCGTGTTTTGACCCAATTTGACCAAACGCCCGGCCTGGCCGTGAAGCGGTTTTGGGATGTGGACAACAAGACCCTGCTGGTGGTGGCCGACTCCCGGGGGGGCAACTTGCTGAACTTCAATGTGGGTGGCGATTTTTATAGCGTCTTTCCGCGCACCTTTTGGATTGAGCTGCAAACCCGCTACGGTAACCAGTTCTTTGTGCGCGAAAACGGGGAAAATCAGGCGATCGTCCAATCCCTGGAATCGGTGATGGGTTGCCTGCGCCAAGGGGGCTGTCAGTTTGTGCCCGGTTTGCCCCAGGAGCAATGGATCCTAACCCTGGTGACTTCGGTGCTGGGCGGCGTGATTTGTGGTTTTGCGGCCCACCCGCGCAAGGCCGGCGAATGGATTTCCTGGCAATGGGCGCTGATTTTGTCGCCGCTGTGGGGCATTTTGTTCATTGCCTTTGGCATTGGCCCGGTGGTGACCCGCACGGCGGACTGGCTGCCCCTGGTGCGCAACATTGCCGGATTCGCGATCGGGGCGTTGGTGGCCTTCCTGTCGCCGGTCTTTGGTCGCCCCCCTTCAGAGGCCGAAACTTAGGATCAGGCAATGAAATCCAGTTTTGGGGCTACAGGTTAATCAACCGTTTTCTAGCAGTCGTTTTCTGGCGATAGTTTTCTAGCAATCGTTTTTTAGCGGTAGTTTTTTAGCGGTAGTTTCCTGGCGATCGGTGCTCCAATTCAGCATCGGGGCGATCGCGATCGTTGCCACCGTGTCTTTGGTGGGTGAAATTAGAGCAGGGTTGGGGCCATGGCCCGCCCAAGCTGAGTTGGCACGAGTTGTTGATGATGGAGTGGCATATCACGGACGCACAGAGCCTGGCTCTGATCGATCGGGAGTTGGGCGATCGGGGCGATCGTTCACCAGCAGAATACGAGATGGTGCGTCGGGTGATCTATGCCACCGCAGATTTTGACTATGCCAGTTGCCTGAGCTTTTCCGAGCGATCGCTCAGTGCGGGCGCGGCGGCCCTGGCGGCGCGGACAACGGTGATTGTGGATGTGCCGATGGTGCAGGTGGGGATTGCCCCTGCTATTCAGGCGACCTTTGCCAATCCGGTGTTTTGTGCCACGGAGGCGATCGTCCGGCCGCAACAGGCCCTGACCAAGGCCGCTTGGGGAATTCAAACCCTGGCCCGGCGTTACCCGGAGGCCATCTTTCTGGTGGGCGAGTCGCAAACGGCCCTGCTGGCACTAATTGAACTAATTGAGGCGGAAGAAATTAACCCGGCCCTGGTGATTGCCACCCCGGCCGGGTTTGTGGAAGTGGACACCACCAAGGCCCGATTGCGCGATGCCCAGGTGTCCCACATTTGCGTGGAAGGTCGCAAGGGCAGCCCAATCGTGGCGATCGCGGCCATGGGCGGGCTGGTGGATTTGGCTTGGCAGGCTTACGGGCCCAGGGCAAAGGGGCGCTAACCGGTTTGCAGGGCGGCGGCCTCTTGGGCCAAGCGATCGCTCAGCAGGCTGTGGTTCCGCTGGGCCCGCTCATGCTGCGGATTGAGGGCGATCGCCTGGTTATAGGACTCGATCGCCTCGGGGTAGCAGTCTAACCGCACCAGCACATTGCCCCGGCTGTACCAAGTTTCCGGGTCGGCGCGATCGAGGTCGATCGCCTGGTCATAGCTGCTGAGGGCGGCGGCAAACTGGCCCAACTGGGTGAGCACAATGCCGCGATTGTGCCAGGCGCTGGCGTTTTGACCGTTTAGCTCGATCGCCCGATCGTAGGCTTGCAGGGCCTCTTGGGGCCGTTGCAGCCGCGCCAAGGCATTGGCCCGGTTATACCAAGCTTCGTGGCTATCGGGATTCAGGGAAATCGCTTGGTTATAGGACTTGAGGGCCTGATCGGTT
This sequence comes from Limnothrix sp. FACHB-406, assembly GCF_014698235.1. NCBI lineage: Bacteria > Bacillati > Cyanobacteriota > Cyanophyceae > Pseudanabaenales > Pseudanabaenaceae > Limnothrix > Limnothrix sp. FACHB-406. The sequence goes on from NZ_JACJSP010000019.1 coordinate 40,032, forward strand.
TGCTGCAACTTACTGAGGATTAATCCCTGATGCAGCCACAGTTCCGGGTGATTGGGATTCAGGGCGATCGCCTGGTGGTAGGAGGTGGCGGCTTCTTCAAATTTGCCCAGCCGCATCAGCACCAGCCCGCGATTGTGCCAACTTTCGTAGCTGTCGGGCTTCAGGCGCACGGCTCGATCGTAGGCAGCGATCGCGGCTGGATAGCGCTGCAATGCTTCCAAAACCACCCCTTTTCCCCACCAAGCGGCGTAGCAGTCCGGCTGTTGCTCGATCGCCTTGTCATATTCCGCCAAGGCCCCTTCCGGATCACCGTTACGGAACAGTTGTTCAGCCCGATCGGCAATATTATCGGCATTCGCGGGCAACGGCGTGGGAGCCAACATCGGCATCTGTTGCATCTGCAAAGACACCAACTGCTCCACCAAAGTGCGCAATTCCTGCTGAATTTGCGGCTGAATCAAAGCCAGCAATTCTTGAGGCGCTTTTTGCGTAAATTCTTGGATGATGTAGGCCTTTTGGCGATCGGCTTGACCCGCCAAAATTTGCATATTTGAAATAAATTCCTTCTCCAGTTCCGCAATTTGGTGACGCGAAACCCGGCGATCACTGGCCAACCGTTCTTGAAACTGGGTTAGTTCCTGGTTGGCAGTTCCCTTGACGGCGGCCACATGGGTTTCCAGCTCATGAATCAACGCGGCGGCCGAGATTTTGGTGCGTTCCACCTGGTCTTGCAGGTCTTGCAGGCTGCGATCGGCCCGATGGCGAGCCACCTTCACCCGGGCTTCCAAATCGCCCAAATCCTTCAGGCTGCGGCGCACCGACTGCACCAAATGATTCACCACCTTGCGTCGCCCCAACCAGAGGGCCGCCGTCATGGCCAAGGGCGCCGTTCCCAAAGCAATCAGCAACCAACTGAGGCCCCCAAGGGTGCGCTCCAGGCCGATCGCTTCCCCGGTGCTGATGTTGGCGGTGGCAAAGGTCAGATCGGCGCGGTCGGTGGCCTCGGCGGCGGCGATCGGGGCTTCGGGTTCCGCCAAGCTGGCACAGGTGGCCTGGGGTTGGCCCGCTTCGGTCACAGGGCAAGGAACCGGGGTTGTGGCGCGGGTCACGGCTTGGGCGGGGCTGGCCGCCAAGGCCAGAGGAGCCACCAAGGGAACCACCAGGGCCGGAACCCAGACCGCTGCCCGGCCCCGATCGCCCGTTTCACCAAAATTGCTGCGGGAAGAACTCATGTAGACAGCCTCCGAACCCGTTGCGAGTCAATTGCGAGTCGATGTTGATCCCCGGCTCTGACCGAGTGACTAGCTATTGTTTCGGAGGCGATCGTCCTAAATCCGGGAGTCCTTGGGTGTGGCAGCCCGTGGCCAATCCAGCACCCTGGCCACCCCTTAGCTCAACCCCTTGGCTCAACCCCTTAGCTCAACCAACTCAACAACAAACGCGGCGCAGGCAGCACCACCAATACCAACAATGCCAAGGCCAAAAAGCCCAATCCATCCCGTCGATCGTCCAGCGGGGTCACATCATCCAAGGCCGGTTGGCTAATGGCAGGCAAAAAGAAGACCAACAGGGCCAGCGCCAGGAATTCGCTGCGGGCCAAGGCCAGGGCCAACACGGCAAACCGGGTGATGTGTCCCACCAGCATGGCTCCTTGGGTTCCCAACATGGCGCGAACAATGCGCCCCCCATCCAAGGAACCGAGGGGCAACAGGTGAAAGGCCCCTAACCAAAGGCCAATGTAGCCCGCCAGGGCGATCGGGTGGAGGGCGATCGCCTTGCCGGGCGTGAGGGCCGCGCCGAGGGTGGCTTTGCTAATTAGGGTCAGGGCGATGGAGTAGCTAGGGTCGATCGAGCGCCAATTCAGCAACCCCGAGCCGGGCAAAGGATTCACCACCGTGGAGTGGGCTAACCCCCAAACCAACAGGGGCAGGGCCACCAACAGCCCCCCGATCGCCCCCCAAAAGCCCACATCAAACATGGCGCGGCGGTGGGGCATGGGCGATCGCAGGGGCGTGAACGCGCCCAAGGTTCCCAGCAGGGCGGGAATCGGAATAAACAACGGCAACGAAACAGACACCCGATGGCGCTTAGCGGCCCAGTAGTGCCCCAGTTCATGGGCCCCCAAAACCAACAACAACCCGATCGCGTAGGGCGCACCGGACTGAATAAAGGCCCAATCTCGCACCAAATCTAGCTTCGGGTTCCGCAGCATCTCCGCCCCCATCAGGGTCATGGACAGCAGCGACAACCCCAGCAACCCCACCGACCAAACCACCTGTTTCCAGAGGGGCGGTTCTTTGCTCAGGGCCTGGCCCAAGGGCGTGCGCTGAGGATTCGGAACCAGGGCAAAGAAGGGCTTACCGTTTTGCCCTTCTTGGAAAATCACCAGGAATCGATCGCTAAACTTTTGGCGAATTTTGTCGCAAACCGTCCGGTAAGCCAGGGCCGGTTCCGCTCGCAATTGCCCATAGCAGAGGGCCGCTTGGGGACGATGTTCCACGCTGCTGAGGTAAAACACCGACCAGGGAAAGCAATCTTGCAGGCTGGCTTCTTCGGTGCGATCGAGCAGGCGGGGCGAAATTTTGGCAGAGCCAAGGGCTTGGGCCAGGGCCAGGGCTTCGGCGGGACTGCTGGGATCCGCCAGCACCGAAATGGGGGATTCCAAATCCCCATTGGTGGGCTGTTGGGGCCGGGCCGATCGCCCCTGTTGCACCAACCACACATAAATCAACGGACAGGCAATAAACGGCGGCAGGGCCAACCAGGGCGGCACGGGCTGGCCGGGGCCATTGGCCAGCGTCCAAGCCGTCCAAATCAAGGCCGGAGCCATCATCACCAACCACAACACCCACACGGAGGCGCGTGTGATGCCGCTAACGCTCTGGCGGACAATAAAATATGCGACGATGCCGATCAACACTAGCCAAACAATCATCTGATGCCCAAGCCACCGCAGGCTGTTTTCGATTCGATCTATGCCTTTCCGCCCAACCGCGACACGTTAGGCGGGACTGCTTATTTCATTGTAGGAAACTCGATCAACCCTGCTGACTCGGCCGACCATAATGGCCTACCGGCCAATTCATCAAATTCATCAGTTCCATCTGCTCATCAGCCGACTGGGTTCAAGCAACCGACTGATGATCCTACTCAATCGGTTCATAAGCTGACGAATCCAACGGATCCATCAGATCACTCAAATCATTCAGATCATTCTTCAGCTCATCAACCAGCCCATCAACTGCCAGGCAATATTCTGATCGATTGTCCACCTTGGCACGAGGAAACGGCAGATTTTTTAACCCAGCATGGGGGAGTACGTTGGTGGATTTTTACCCACCGCAGTTCCTTTGGCCCGCTGCAAACCGTGCGGGCCTTGCATCGGGCCTTCAGCAATCCGGCCACAACCCTTGAGGAGGGCGAGCCGGCCGCCCAGTCCGCGGCCGCCCGCTGCGAATTGGTGGTGCAAGAACAGGAGGCCTATCTGCTGCCCAATTTGCCGGTGACCACGTTTCGGGAAGAAGTGATCCTGAGTCCAGAACTGCGCGTGATTTGGACCCCGGGCCACACGCCCGGCTCGGCCTGCGTTTGGCTCGATCGGGCGGGGGGCATTTTGTTTAGTGGTCGTCATCTGTTGCCCACGCCCCAGGGGGAGTTGATGCCCCTCAAAACCGCCAAAACCTTCCATTGGTTCCGTCAATTGCGATCGGTTCAGGCCTTGATCGATCGCTTTTCGCCGGTCAACCTGGCCCATTGCTGCCCGGGGGCCAGTGTGGGCTTTTTGCGCGGGGCCCTGTCGGTCGATCGCGCCTATGAGCGGCTCACGACCTTGAACTTGGCGGCCGCTAAGCTGGATCCGGTTGCGCTTCAGTCGCCGAGCCTGAGCGAAACACCTGACCAATGATGTCTTCGATCGGGGGTTCCGTCACGCTCAGGTCTTGCACCGGCAACTGCTCCAGCAGGCGAGCGATCGTTGGGGTCAGCACCTCTCGTCGCACCAACAGTTGCACCGATCGCCCCTCGATCGCCACCACCTCCCCAAAATCCTGAAGTTGGGCCGTTGTCATCGGTTGGGCCAACTCTAACCGCACTTCCCGATAGGGCGCGAATCGATCGACCAACCCCGAGAGGCTGCCGTCATAGATCGACGACCCCTCATGGATCAACAACACCCGATCGCATAGGGCCGTGATGTCGCCCATGTAGTGGGACGTAAGCAAAATCGTCGCCCCATAGCGCTCGTTATATTCCCGCAAGAAATCCCGCAAGTTGGCCTGGGCGTTCACATCCAGCCCCAAGGTCGGCTCATCCAAAAACAACACCGCCGGCCGATGGAGCAACGCCGCCAGCAACTCCGCCTTCATCCGCTCGCCCAAAGACAGCTTACGCACCGGCTGCGTCAGTTTGGACTCCAGCGCCAACAGTTCGCTCAGCTCGCCCACCCGCTGGGTCAGTTCCCGATCGCTCAGGCCATACACCGCCCCATTAATCCGCAATGAATCCCAGGCGGGCAAATCCCAAATTAATTGTTGCTTTTGCCCCATGACCAGGGCAATTTGATGTAAGAACGCCGACTCTCTGGCAAAGGGTTCATGGCCCGCCACCCGCACCCGACCGCCGGAGGGATAAATCAAACCCGCCAGCATTTTCAATGTGGTGGTTTTGCCGGCCCCATTGGCCCCCAAAAAACCCACCACCTCGCCGGGGGCGATCGAAAACGACACGGACTTCACCGCCTCGATCGTTCGGTAGCGTCGTCGCCAAAAGTGGGCGATCGTCCCTTGCAGCCCCGGCGCTTTCAGGGCCACTTGATAGGACTTTTGCAGCCCCTCTGCTACCAACATCCCCATGATTGCTCTCCCGCATTCGCACAAACCCGATTCAACTCGCAAAAACCAGCACAAAGCTCAAAGAGGCTAAACCAAGCTGCACCCAGCGAAACCCCTGAGCGATCGGCGCTCCTAGCGTTCATCGGTCACAACTCGCGATTACAGCCGATGACGAAAACGACTCGTGGCCCAATTGAACATGTAACCACGCACTTCAGAGATTGAGGTAATCCAGACCATTAGCCATCACAACTCACCACAGTCTGAGTATCCAGCCAGAGAATAAATCTCTGAATACTGCCTGAGCATTTCCCAAATATTTACGAGGCAATTACAATATGTTTACAGACTCTTGATGAAGTTTTCCTAAGAGCAGTACAAAACTTTTCCAAAGAAATTAACCGCAATGCTCAAAGACTCGCAATATATCAGTCGCGGTTGCTTTGGGGGTGCTAAAATTTCGCGTTTAGGCGCTGTTGTTTGTTAGAATTTTTCAATCTTTGAAATTAATCGCATTACTTTCCTTAACAACCACTCATGCCAACGCCAAGACTTGATCTCCCTTGGCGACCCCTTGCCCAAACTTTCTCCGGGCCATTTTCTAACCCCTGTTGAGCGACCTGGAACCCGATCAAGCCACCCGCTTTTGACGTTTCAAAGCACCTCAACATAACTGACACGAAGGTTATGTCTAGCCATCTTGCAGGAGCTTCAAAATCATGCACTTTATGAGCGATCTGGGTATTGATCTTATTTCTATGATCCATTACCTGCAATCCCAAACCCTAACTCATGAGGAAATGAGTTGGGTACGGAGCTTGAATATTCAACAAATTGTTGAGTTGGCTTCCCAAAAGGGTTATCACCTTGTGGGTAGTGATTTGATCAATTCTGACCCAATGCAATTGAAATAGTTGTGGGCGATCGTTGTTGGTAATTTCATCGGCGGCTGTATTAGCGATCCCAAGCAACCTCATCTCAAGCGATCTCAATAGACATAGGATTTGGGCGAGGCATCGCGATCGCGCCATCCCTCAGCTCACGGCCGTTCTTGAAAAATGCCTCAACCTGTATCCTTGTTGCGAAATGCTTTAGCTAAGCAATGTCTTGAGCTAAGCAATTCAGTAACCAATTCAATAACAACGATCGCACCGCAGCAAGCGTGATCGTTATTATTGAATCCTCTCAAAAAGAATCGTCTCAGAAACCATCGATTCAGAGTGACGGGCGGTTGCTCAAGCCACCCGTCATTTCTAAGGGTCTGGCGACGACTGAGGCAGCCTAGGCGGCACTGTCGGCGGTTTCTAGATTGAACAGCACTTGCAGGGTTTGCATGGCCTGCTGGCGGGCTTCAATGTCTTGCTGGGCCCGCAGTTGCACCATGGGATCGTGCAGAATTTTGTTGACGATGCCACGGGTGAGGGCTTCGATCGTTTCCTGGTGCTTTTCGGCAAATTCTGATCCCAGGCGAGACAGGGCTTTTTCGAGTTCTTGGGTGCGGATGGTTTCGACTTTGCGGCGCAGGCTGTCGATGGTGGAAACGGTGTCTAGGGATTGCAACCAGGCTTCAAAGGCTTCGGCTTCTTCGTCAAGCAGGGCTTCGGCTTCGATCGCCATTTTGCGGCGGCTTTCGTGGTTTTGGGCCACCACTTCTTTCAAGTCGTCCACGTCAAAGGCCTGCACGCCGGGCAATTCATTCACATCACTGGCAATGTTTCGGGGCACGGAAATATCAAAGAGCATCAGCGATCGATGTTCGGGCAAGATGGCTTCCAGCTTGGCGCGATCGAGAATGGGTTCCGTGGCGGAGGTGCTGGTGAACACGAGGTCTGAAGCGGCGATCGTGCTCATCATGCTTGGCAGGGGGTGCAGATTCAACTTCGCATCCGGAAAACGGCGAGCCAGTTCTTCTGCCCGTTCGAGCGATCGGTTGACGATCGAAATTTGGGTTGCGCCCTTGGACAGCAAATGTTGCACCAGCAGGCGAGACATTTTGCCGGCCCCAACAATGGCCACGCGACAGGGCGACAAATCCGGCACTTTCAGTTGCGCCAATTCCACTGCGGCGGAACTGATGGACACGGCTCCCGTGCCGATGCTGGTTTCAGTGCGGACGCGCTTACCGGCGGTGATTGCCTGTTTCAGCAATCGATTCAAGATGCGGGCAATTCCCTTGTAGTCTTGACCGAGTTTATAGGCGTTTTTCACCTGCGAGAGGATCTGACCTTCACCGAGCACCAAGCTATCCAAGCCAGCCGCCACCCGCATCAGGTGCATCACCGCATCCTGGCGCAACAGAACAAACAGGTGGTGGCGCAAGGCTTCCAAGGGCAGCTTACTGCGCTCTGCCAAAATTTCAACCACTTCCTGCACGCCGCGATCGACCTCACTCAGAACGCAATAGAGTTCTAGTCGGTTGCAGGTGCTGAGGATCGCCACTTCTTCCACATGGGAGCAACTCCTTAAGCTGGCGATTGCTGCCTCGACCTGTGGTTCGGGAATGCTCAATTTTTCGCGCACTTCAACCGGAGCCGTCTTGTGGCTCAGTCCGATCACAGCAATATTCATATGGCCTCTTGCTAAAACGTACTCAAACGGCGTTGAAAGTTCGACTTTAACGGATTTACCAATCGTCGGGCGATCGGTCTATAGAAACTTTGACACTTGATTGGGCCAAGCTGGGTTTGGATTAGCCAAATTTCAGGGATTTTATGCCAGGGATTTTAAGAAAAGGGGGGAGCGATCGCCAACCGCTGGTTAGCTATACCCCCTGGTTGAGTCATGATCAAACGATTGCTGGGGGAGTTTGGTCTGAGGCTAAGGCTACCGAAACGGCGATCGACTTCGTGAATGCAACAAAACGTCAATTTCTGGTTTTCGGTTAACCATCTTTTGGCCATTGGCATCTGACCAAAACTTGCTGTTGGCAGTCTGAGGCGCGATCGACCCATAGATGGGGCGAGACCTGTAGACATGGCAATGGCTTGCCGCGATCGCCAAAGCAACCTCAGCAAGCCACTACAAACCGTCAGCCCTTACTTCAGTTGCAGAACCGAGGGCTTACCGAATTGGTGAATGGTGTCCACAAAGCGCACCGTGCGGGACTGGCTGGAGATGACCAAGCTTTGAGTCCGCGCACCACCGCCAAAGAAGCGCACGCCTTCCATCAGCACACCGGGGGTGATCCCGCAGGCGGCGAAGAGGACGTTTTCGCCCGAAGCCAACTCGTCAGCGTTGTACACCCGATCAGGATCGGTGATGCCCATGCTGGCCAGGCGCTCCAGGTTTTTCTCCTTGCTTTCGCCAATTAGGCCGGTCTTCACGATTTCGGGATCGTAAATCAGTTGGCCTTGGAAGTGACCATCAACGCAGCGCATGGCGGCGGCGGAAATCACACCCTCAGGAGCTGCCCCAATCCCCATCAGGGCATGGACGTTCGTCCCGGAGAAGGCACAGCAGATAGCGGCCGACACGTCGCCATCACTGATCAACCGAACGCGCGCACCGGCTTCCCGGATTTCAGCAATCAGATCCTTGTGCCGGGGGCGATCCATCACGATCACCACCAACTCCTCGATCGAGCGGTGCAAACATTCCGACAGGATCTTCAGGTTTTCGGTGGCCGACTTGTTAATGTCCACCTTGCCCTTGGCTGCCGGAGGCGCTGCCAACTTCTTCATGTAGAAGTCGGGAGCCGCAAACAGACCGCCCTTATCGGCGATCGCCAACACCGCCATCGAACCGTTTTGGCCATAGGCCACCAAGTTCGTACCCTCGCAGGGGTCAACAGCAATGTCAATTTCTACCAACTCGTCAGGGTTGCAGCTCTGGGCACCGTCGGGCGTTGCGCAGATCCCCACTTCTTCACCGATGTAGAGCATAGGCGCATCATCGCGCTCGCCCTCACCAATCACAATGCGGCCGCGCATATGAATCTTATTCATCCGCTCCCGCATGGCTTCCACAGCCACTTCGTCAGCGGTGTTCTTTTCACCTTTGCCCATCCAACGAGCAGACGCAATTGCTGCTTGTTCGACGACCTCAATAATTTCTAAACCGAGGGTAGTTTCCACAAAAATCTCCTTCCCAAGTGCTGGCCAACGAAACCCCAGAGTCGTTCGGGCTTGCTCAGTTAGTCTATCAAAGGGGGGCGATCGCGCCGAACTCTTCTACCAGAACCCGGCTGTAAAGATTTGTGGGAACTGGGATCGCTGCCCGCGGCCTGCCAACAAAGCAAAAGCCCCACCCGTGACAGGTGGGGCTAAAAGGGGGCTGAAATGACTGATTCAACAGAAGGCTGAGCCACCGTCATAGTCCGGGGAGCCGCCCTAAATCCAATCAAAAATTGTAGGTTTAGGGAAACTCACCATCAGCCTCAACAGCGCTAGCGGTTGCGCCAGCGCAAAGCGTTCTAGAACACGAAGGTCGTCCGCAGCGTACCAATCACGACATCATCGTTGTCGTTGTCTTGGTTCGGGTTCATCTGCCAGATCACACCCGGGGTGATCGAGATCCAGTCGTTAACCGCGTACTTGTAGAACACTTCCACTTGCAGCGGGATATCGGTATCCACATCATCGCCATCGATGTTGGTCAGGTAGGGTTGAGCACCCACAAAGATGCCACCCAGGTTCCCTTCCTTACCGAGGTCAGGCAGGGCCAAGCCCAAAGCGTAGTACCAGATGTCGGCATCATCGAAGCGGCCGCCCTTCGAGTCAACACCCGTGTAGCCCACGAAGCCGGTCAGAGCCACCTTGGGGCTGAATTGGTAGTAACCTTGCAGACCAACCGAGTTGGAGGTTACAGCATCCTGTTGGGGCAACAGGTTGGCCGCCAGAGTGCCCGTGAAGCCGCTGACGAAACCGGCGTTATCAAAGCCGAACTCGCCTTCGCCAAAGTAGGAGTAGTTATAGGTCAGACCCAAGCCAAAGGTTTTGGCATCGTTCGTGTAGGTCAACTGGGCCATGGCCGAGAATTGACCGTCGAACAGGCCACCTTCGCCCACACCGTCGCCACTGCGGGGGTTAGCCGCTTCACCGGCCAGGTAACCAGCCGACAGTTGCCAGTTTTCGCTGAAGTCATACTTCACGCCGATCCCAGCACCACCGCCCAGACGGTAGATGGGGCTGCGTTGGGAGAAGGTGGACAGGGAACCACGACCACCGTCGTAGTCTTCGAAGTAGGGGTTCAGGGTGTTGGAGATGTCATCCCACACGCCCGCGTTGGCCATCAGGTAGCCGCGGCCCTTTTCCCCGATCGGGAATTGGTATTGCAGCGTATCCAAGGTGAACTGGTTACCGGTGTCGCCAAACACTTGGTTGGTCAACACGGTTTCGCCAGCCACGCCGTTGAAGCCCTTGGAGTTACCCACTTGCAAGCGGGTGATCAACAGGTCTTTGCCGCTGAAGCTGGTGTTGAAGTTCAGGCGAACACGGTTTTGGAACACCACTTGGTTGTCGTCACCGTTGTTGCCGCTGAAGGCATCACCCAGATCATCCAGGTTGGCCGAAGTAGCGCCGGCCAGCATCATGATGGCTTCGCCGGTCAGCTTGGTGGTGGTGGAGAATTGGGTTTTCTCCAGGTAAGAAATCCGACCTTCCAAGGTGTCTACGCGACCGCGCAGGGCAGCCAGCTCGGTCTTGAACATGTCCTGCAATTTCTTCAGGACTTCCAGATCGGCCTTGGTGGCGTAGTCGGCCACGTTGGTCACGAGCAATTCTTGGATTCGATCGAGGCAAGCATTCAAACCAGCCGCAAACTCGTAGCGAGTCATGGCCCGGTTGCCCTTGTAGGTTCCGTCGGGATAACCGGCGATGCAACCGTAGCGCTCAACCAGCGATTGCAGGGCTTGGAATGCCCAATCGGTGGGTTGCACGTCCGACAGTTGCGACACGGAGGTCACTTGCTCGGCGCTGTTGGCGCGGCGAGCACGGCCCTCGCGGCCATACTGGTTGAGCTGGTCGAGGTTGCTCAGGGTCGAACCGTCGCCAGTCGCTTCCAGAGCGCTCACCGACGGCACGGTGGTTGAAGAAACTTGTTGGGCTGAAGCCGGCGAGGCTGCCACAACCGCAGCGCCCAGGATCGCCGGGCTAGCCAGCAGGGCTTTCCAAATCAACTTTGACATTACGCTCTCCTATCCTCACACCTGTCTGGAAGATGGTCTGAAAAATCGCAGCAAGGCGACTCGGGCCGATTTTTCCATATCACCTTTATAGAGTACCACTGAAAATTAGTGACCGCTGCCGAAAATCCCAATCGGTTTGTGGGCGGGCGATCGCAAGACTTTCCAAAGTTTTTAAAGTTTTCAAAAAATCTTTTGCGGAGGCTGGGCGGGTTTTCGGGCCCTTTCAGCTCCAGAACGGGCCGTCTAGCGCCGACTGGGGCCGGAGCAATTGATGGTCGAGTGCATGGCCGATCGCCTGGTAAACCGCTTTTTCCTCAAACAGGCTCACCAGCATCGAATCCAGCCGATTAATTTGGGCCTCTTGCCGCAGGATCGTGAGGGCAGAACTGGTGGAAATTGCCCGCTTGTAGGGGCGATCGGCCGCCGTCAATGCATCGTAAACATCCGCGATCGACATGATGCGCGTTTGAATCGGAATTTCACCCGCTTGCAGTCCCCGGGGGTAACCCGAGCCGTCCAGCTTTTCGTGGTGGCCATAGGCAATTTCTGGCACTTGACGCAGATAGCTCGTCCAGGGAATGCGCTTCAGAAATTGGTACGTGTGGGTCACATGGGACTGAATCGCGTTTCGTTCCGCACTGGTCAACGTACCTCGGGGAACGGTGAGCTGCTCAATTTCCGCCGCCGTCACCAGGGGTTTTTGTTGCCCATCCACATCGCGATAGGTGTAACTCGCCAATTCCTGAAGCTGGGCCAGCGGTTCCGCTTCCAGCACCTGCGGCTCATTGGCTTCTAGGAGTAATGTCCAATATTGATCCAACTCATCCAAGGCCGCCGTTAACTCCGAGTCCAGACGATCGAGCGGGTTCACCGCCACCGCATTGGCCATCGTTTTATGAGGGGTCTGGGGGGCCATGGCTGGGGGCACCTTGGCGGCCGCTAGCCCATGGCCGTTCGACTCCGCCAGCTTAGAACCCCCAGGACTAGAAACCCCAGGACTAGAAACCCCATTCGGAGACTCAGGAACCAACGATCGGCTTTGATAAGCCGTTAACAATTCCGGGTGCTCAACCCAGTAGCGATACTTCACCTGCAAACAATCCAGCTCCAGCGTCCGCCGAGCCAGGGCAAACCGGTGACGAATCACCTCAAGCTGATCGGGATAAAGCTTTTTCTGTTTCACCAACACCGCTTCGGGCACACAGACCTTACCAAAGTCGTGCAACAGACTGGCGTAGCGAATTTCTTGAATTTGCCGAGGGGTGAAGTAGGTGGCCGCCAAGGGCCCCGTGTGGATTTCGTTCACCACTTCGCACAGGCGCACTGCCAAGGTGGCCACCCGCTCCGAATGGCCGGAGGTGCAAGGATCTCGAGACTCGATCGCCTGAACCGCCGCCCGCACAAACCCCTCAAAGAGAGCTTCGATACTTTCCTGTAGATTGCTGCGCTCGATCGAAATGGCCGCCAAACTAGCCAGGGCCTGCACCACGCGCTCTTCCCATTCCGTATAGGGACGGGTCACCTCCATCGCATTCCAGGGATCCACGATCGCGCGGGGATCGATTTTGCGATTAATCAATTGCAACACCCCGATCGTTTCGCCATTGAGGTTTTGCATGGGCACCACAATCACCGATCGGGTTCGATAGGAAAAGCCGCTATCGAAGTTGTGATTGAACTGGTAGGGAACCTCCGCTGGCAAACAGTAAGCATCGGGAATGCTCAGACTTTTCCCCGTGAGCGCCACATAGCCCGCCAAGCTGCGTCGGGCCAGGGGCATGGCGAATTCCCGAAACGAGGCATTGGGCTGCGAGGCATTTTGGGCAACTTTGAAAATCAGCTTGGGCGTGTCGTCACTGCGATCAATCAAATAGACACTGCCCGCATCACTCCAAGTCAGCTCTCGGCAAGTGGTGAGAATCAGCGCCAACAATTCATCCAGGTCGCTAACCGCCGACAGGGCCGTGGCGATCGCCAGCAACTCTTCCACCAAAGAAGCTTGGCTGGCTGCTTCCTGTAAGAAATCCCGTTCGCCCCAGATAGAAACTGAATTCACCGATTCGCTCGATAGCATAACAGGGTGGGAAGGGAAGCTTAGTTGTTGAAAACGATGCAAAACCCCCTCAGAGACTGGTCATCAATCTGCAATCCAACCTTGCAGTCAAGCCTTGCAGTTAAACACACTTACCAAGATCGTAGGAATAATGCATCAAAGAATGACGAATGACAGGACTGGCACTGCTCAACGATTTGGCAATCAAGTCTGAAGTGAAGTGCAGATCATCAGCAGATCATCAATATGAGAATTGCAGTAAAACATGAGAATGAGAATTGCAGTAAAACATGGGAATTGCAGCAAAACAGGATTCGATGGATTGGAGAAATAGGCAATTTCAGGCAATTTTTCCCCACTTTTCCTGTTTTCAGCCTCTCGCCGGGTTAGCCTCGGCAATTTGTCCTTACTCCGTTGATCCTTAAGAGGATGGCTGAAAAGCTTAAATGGCTACCTTGTGGGTCTTGCCAACCGACAACGACAAGGGGCTTAGGGCCTGTCGTCAAGTCGCCTGAAACCCTGACTTCACCGTTGGTGGATCGTGGGGGACAAGGGGCTTAAGCCCCTTGTTTACGACAACGATTATTATTTGACCTGTGCCAAGAAATACTTTTCAAACATCCTCTTAGCCTAACTGATTAGCCTAACTGATCAATCTTGGCAGCCAGATCAAAATCCTTAGCCGTCAAGCCCCCTTCATCATGGGTGCTGAGGGTGATCGTCACTTTGTTATAGCTGATTTCCAAATCTGGATGGTGGTTGGCCGCTTCGGCGGGTTCCACAAGCTGATTAACAAAGGCGATCGCTGTGATGAAGTCCGCAAACCGACGACGACAAACGATGGTGCTTCCCTCTAGCGTCCAGTTGGCCAGAGCGGTCAAACGGTCTTGAATTTCGGATGCAGTCAGAAGCGCCATATTTTTGATTTCACCCCGCAGTGGTTTTGAAGTGATCTCGAACCCAAGGTTGAGTTGAGGTCTTCAATTAAAGTTACCGGGTCTGTCTTGGGGAAGGAAGATCGATCGCTTGGCGCAGAATTCAAGATTTTCAGCAAAAATACTGAATAAGCGTCGATTTTGGCGATTTTTGGCAATTTGTAGAATCCCGCTTTGGTACAAGATCAAGAGCGCTGAAATTGGCAGATCCACAGCAGATTCACATCGGTGCTGATCCTGGATTGGTCATTAATTGGTCATTGATTGATCATTGCTCGGGGCTGGGGCGATCGCCCAGGGACGGCCACCACATGATCCCAAGACCTGATGTAGGTGGCAGAACCTCAGGGAATTCGGCACAATCGTAGGCTAGGATTCGCGAGTGGCTGCAAAGAGGGAGCACCAAGCGCCCGCTGCACCACTTGGCCCTGTTGGCAACTCGGAAACCGGTTCCTGAACAAGTTCAAGAGCAAGTTCAGGAATTTGTGCCGTAACTTGTGCCGTTTACTGTCTTCCTTTCCCCATGACTCTTTTTCCCCAGCCGAATTCTGCGGATTCTGGATCAACGGACTCGGCATCAATGGATCCTGCATCAACGGATCCTGCATCAACGTTTTCGCGTCGCACAGCTTTGCAGTTGCTTGGTGTGGGTGCGGTGGGCAGCGCCCTCGGCTACTCGCGGTTCATGAAGCCGGAGCCTAGTCAATATCAACCCGATCGCCTGACATTGCCAACGCGGTTACCGGACGATCGCCCTAAGCGGGTGGCTGTGGTCGGTGGTGGCTTGGCGGGCTTGGCAGCGGCCTATGAATTGAGCCGACGCGGATTTGCGGTGACATTACTGGAGCGATCGCCCCACTTGGGCGGCAAAATCGCCAGTTGGCCCATCACGGTCAATGGTGAATCGCTGATGATGGAGCATGGGTTCCATGGCTTTTTCCCGCAGTACTACAACCTGTGGGCCCTGACGGAAGAAATGAATATCCGTCAGGATTTTCTGTCCCTGGAGCGCTACTCAGTGCTCTACAAGGATGAAACCTACGCACCGGAAGTGTTTCGCCCCACCCATTCATCCTTCCCTTGGAATATTGTCGATTTGGCCATTTCTTCGCCGAATCGGTTTCGTTGGGGCTTAAATCTCACCAGCCCTGCCCATTGGGCCGTATTTCGGGCCATTACGGGATTTGAACCCACGAAGACCTACGAGGAACTCGATGCGATCGCCGTGACAGACTGGGCGGCCAATGACTTCCCCAAGGGACTATATGACCTGTATTTCCTACCCTTTGGCAAATCCACGCTCAACTCGCCAGATGTGCTGAGTGCGGGCGAGTTAATGCAGTTTTTCCATTTCTATTTCTTTGGCAATCCGGAGGGGCTGGCCTTTAACGGCACCAAGCAGGACATGGGCCGCACGTTGGTGGAGCCGATGATGCGGGCGATCGAGGCCAACGGGGGCAAAGTCATCGCCAATGCTCAGGTCGATCAGGTGGCGTGGCAGGATCAACAAATCACATCCCTGAGCTACCGCCAAACGGGATCCGCCATTCCAGTTCCGTTCTGGGTCGATCGCCACAGTTCGCTGAACGAAGCCAGTGCCCAAGCCACTTCCCAGCGCCCAGAAACCCAGGAGGTTACGGCCACCGAGCAGCCGGTCACAGCTCAACCGCTGGCGAATCGCCCGGAATATTTTGGGGGCGGCGATGAGGTCTATGCGGTGGCGGAGGGATCGGCGCTGTCGTTAACCTGCACGCACCAGGGCTGTACGGTGGCTCCCCAGGCAGACGGCACGTTCCAATGTCCTTGCCATGGGGCCCGGTTCGATCGCGAGGGCAAGGTGCTTCAGGGGCCCGCCACCAAGCCCCTAGCTCGCTACAACGTGGAGCAGCGATCGGGCGATCGGGTGCAATTGGCGGCCGCAGCGGTCGATCGGACTCCGAGCCAGGTGGTGGAAGCGGACTATTTCGTGTTTGCAGCGGATGTGAAAGGTATTCGCCATCTGTTTGACATTGCCGAAGGAGACGTGGCTGAACCCACGCGATCGCAAGTGGCCCAGCTCACCGTGGCGGATCCCTTTGCGGTGGCTCGCATCTGGTTCGATCGCGACTTTGATTGGGATCAAAGCGAGTTCACCTCCCTCTCGGGCTACCGCCTAACGGACAGCATCACCCGCTATCACAAAATCCAAGAGGACTACAAAGCCTGGGCCGATCGCACAGGGGGCAGCGTGGTTGAACTCCATGCTTACTGCTACAAAGAAGCCGAATTCCCCACCCAAGAAGCCCTGCTCACCACCTTTGAGCAGGAGCTATACGAGTTGGTGCCGGCCCTCAAAGGAGCCACAATTTTGCATCGCGAGCTGGTGAACCAAAAGAATTTCTCTGGCTTCCCCCCCGGCAGTTATTCCCAACGCCCTGCCACGCGATCGGGCGCAAGCAACCTCATGTTTGCGGGCGATTGGGTGAAAATGCCCTTCCCTTGCGGTCTGATGGAACGAGCCATCAGCAGTGGCCTGCTGGCAGCCAATGAAATTTGTCATGAGGAAGGATTACAACGCCGCACCCTGTTGACTGTTCGGCCGGAGGGGGTGCTGCAAATTTAGAGTCCTCAGTTCAGAGCCTTTCATAGGTGGCATAGTCTGCCGGGCAACTGGCCCAACCCCCTTAGCCCAGATGGGGGGCTGGCACTCACCCCATGGTGCGCTCAAGGGCAATTCCTATAATCGCGGCAACTGGAGGGACTGACCCCTCAGCCCACATCCATGGAGACCTGTTGAGACCTGGGGAACCCGGTTTTGGCCGCTGGCAACCCATCGCCCACGGTTCAACCCATCACGATCGGGCAAGCGGCTCAACCTATCGCCCAACAAGTCTCCATGATGGGCTGCTCAACAGTTGCTGATCTTGAGTTGCTCGCCTTGAGTTGCTTGCCTTGTCGTCTGTTGCCGTTGATTGTGGAGGAGTGTAGACCATGCCTTTGATGTTGGATCCCCTACGGGCTGGCTTGGCCCTGGCGTTCACGATCGGGTTAGGAGCCGTTGGCCAACCGGCCCAAGCAACCCCCGCTGCTGAGCTGACGGAATTGGCGGCAGACTTGCCCGCCACCGAGCAAGACAGCCGCCAGCCGATCGCCCTTGATCAATTCGGTGCGCCGTCCACTCAGGCCAATCGATTGCAGGAAGCAGTGCCCACCCTCGCCGTTGCTCCTGCTGCTTTGGCAGCCGACTCGCATTTCGATGGTCAGCTTGCTCAACAGCCCGATCGCGCCGCCAATGGCCGCCGCACCAGCAGCAAATTTAGCTACATCGGTATTGGTGGGGCGATCGGCCTGAGCGGCGATGACGATTCCAGCGCCCTGGGTGAAGGCGGCTTTGCCCTTCTGAGCAAAACGGCTTTCAGCGAAAACCTTTCCCTACACAACGCCAGCATTTTGGGCAATGGTGGCACTTCGGTGATTGCCCTAACCGCCGATTTTCCCATTCGCAATCAGGAAACGGGCGACATCTCGATCGTCCCCTTCGTGGGTGGCGGCTTGGCCATCAGTGACCTATTCGGCGATGACACAGACGTGGGCTTCGCGCTCACGGGCGGCATTGATGTCCCCCTCAGTTACCGCTGGACAGCCACCGGGCGAGTGGCCGCCGCCTTCTTAGACGACAACACCGATGTGGCCCTCCTGTTGGGTGTGGGCTACACGTTCACGGGCTTTTTCAAATAACGCCCCGTGGCTGATCGTGCCCCGTGGCTGATGATGCCCTGTGGCTGAAACCATCCTGAACCCACCCAGGCCCCTATCACCCTAAAACATCCAAGATTGGGTGTGCATAGCTGGGAAAGGCCGCGACGGAACTTTTAAACTAGTTCTCTCGCAAGTTCCATGGAGCATGGGTAAATGACGATCACTGCCAAACTGGATCGCCTTCGATCGTTGTTTCAAGAGATGGATCGCGCCCTCATTGCCTACTCCGGTGGCATTGACAGCACCCTCGTCGCAAAGGTGGCCTTTGATGTGCTGGGCGATCGCGCAGTGGCCATCACTGCCGAGTCCCCTTCCCTGCTGCCCGATGACTTGCTGGAGGCGCAAGCCCAAGCAGCGGCCATCGGCATTGCCCATGAAATTGTGCAAACCCATGAACTAAATAACCCCAACTACGCCGCTAACCCCACCAATCGCTGCTACTTCTGCAAGAGCGAACTACACGACACCTTGAAGCCGATCGCGATCGCCCGGGGCTATCCCTACGTGGTGGATGGGGTGAATGCGGATGATCTCCGGGACTACCGACCGGGGATCCAGGCCGCCAAGGAACGAGGCGCGCGATCGCCCCTGGCCGAGCTGGGGATCAGCAAGCTCGAAGTGCGCGAACTCTCGAAGCAACTAGCCTTACCCTGGTGGGACAAACCGGCCCAACCCTGCCTGAGTTCCCGCTTTCCCTACGGCGAAACCATCACCCTCGAAAAATTGCAGCGGGTGGGTCGAGCCGAACGCTATCTCCGACAGTTGGGCTATCGCGATTTGCGGGTGCGCTCGGAGGGCGACACGGCCCGCATTGAACTGCCGCCAGCGCTGATTAAGGACTTTGTGGGGGCGATCGACCTGCCCAAACTAGTCCAAGATTTCCAAGAACTGGGGTTTTTGTATGTTTGCCTAGACTTGGAAGGACTCGTGAGCGGCAAGCTCAACCGCGTCTTGAACTGGCCCCGAGGGGCTGAATCGGTTGCCACGTCAGGCGTTTCCGCCAGCGCAGGCCCACAGCGCTAGGCGAATTACAACCGATCGCTGAGGAAAAGTGCAAAATCGAACTACCATTGCACGAGAATGCCCCGCTTGTCGTACCAAAAGCGACAGGTCGATCTAGAATCAGCGTTAGGTTTCTTGGTTAACGATGGGTTAACGTGACCAAAACCCAATGGAGAGCGGTCACGACCTCCATTGCGGCGGTTGTCATAGAATCCTCAGGAATCTGATCTCCGCCAAATTACCCGGATTCCCGATCGCATCGTTTAAGATGACAGTCGGGTTCATTTGACTACCCCATTTTGTGCTGTTGAGGAGTGACAACAAACATGAAATCTACCCTGAAGACTTTGGTTTCCCGCGTTGCCCGTGGTGTTGTGGCTGCAAGCTTGGTTGCCGGTCTGGCAACCGCTTGCGGTGGTGGCGGCGGTGAAGCCCCTGCTAGCCCCGAAGCCAGCCCCGCTGCTAGCCCCGCTGCTAGCCCCAGCCCCACCACGACTCCTTAGTCTGGCTAGGGTTGGCGATCGACCGCTGCTCTTCGCCGGATCACAGATCAATCGTGGGTGATGAGCAAGCGCGGCCGAATCAACACAACCGAAATGGTGCAAGTTTGACTGAACAAACTTGACTAATCCAAACGTAATTGGGGATGAACTGATCACAGGTTCATCCCCTTTTTAAGGCCGAGGCACAAAGGATCAGGTGCAGCGGATCAGGTGTAGCGGGTCAGAAGGAAACCCATCAACCCAGCACCCCAACCCCTAACCAACCGTAAAGTTAGCCGACTGATTCAGCGCCCCCGGCAACACTCCCAACACCACACCCAAATACTGACCATTCACCGCCGAAGTTGGGTCATTCACCTTGATGGCTGTGCCCGTTTTCACCCCCGTTGTGAGGGCCCCGGTGATCTCCGTGGACACATTAATCGCCACAAACTCAAAACTCAGCTTCTCCAGCGTCAGGCTATCGCTCGTGTTCAGCCGAATCTTGTCTGTTCCCAGCACAAAATCCGCCACAATATCGGCGCTGTTGGCACTGGTCGCCGTGTTGGACAAGCCCGCCGTGGTGTCACGATCAGCCCGCAGCACAAAGGAATCAGCCCCCGCGCCCCCGGTCAAAATATCCTGGCCAAAATCGCCCGACAGTTGATCGTCCCCATTGTCCCCAAACAGTAAATCGGAGTTGCGGCCACCATTCACCGTGTCATTGCCTTCGCCGCCCCGCACTAAATCGTTGCCATCGTTGCCATTGAGAATAATTTCGTTGCCAGCGCCACCATCAATGCTGTCGGAGTCTTTGCCGCCCCGAATTTGATCAATGCCATCCCCACCCAGCAACACATCATTACCCCGGTTGCCGTTGAAGAAATCATTCTCCGAGGAGCCAGTAATGGTGTCGTTGCCATTCAGACCCACCACGAAAAAGCCCTTAGTTTCGACCCGCACACCCAAGTTGGTGTTGTCCGCATCGTCAGACAGGTAAAACAGGGGCAACCCCGACAGGTCATCGCGTCCTGTGGAAGGGCCGCTAGGAACGCCATTGGGCGAGGCCAGTTCCGCCGTTGTGGGGAAGGAGGGGAACGCGAAGGATTGACTCGTGATGTCACCCACCGACAGATCGGCCGTCCCGGCGGCCGTGGGCCCCGCAATCACGGCGCTGGCATCATTGGTCACTTGTAGGTTGAACCCTCCAGCATCGGCGCTGCTGCGGGCAATGCGCACCACGTACTGAGTTCCCGCTTCGGCGGCAAATTGCACCAAGGAATTTTTGTTGGTGGGCGAAGAGTCGTAGTTATCGGCCACCAGGGTCAAGGTTGTGCCGCTCTTCTTAAAAACTTGCAAGTAGGGATCGAGGGTGCTGGCATTGGCTGAGGCGACAATTTGGGTGCTGCCTGCCGTTAATCCCGTGATCGTGTATTCCCCAAAGGGCACAGTGCGTAACGGATAGAGACCGCTGTTATTGGCATCAACGGCATTGATCGTCCCGGCAACAGTGACGGTAGGCATGATTCAACTCCTGGTGATAGGGAAAACTAAACGAAGGGGGGCAACAGGCGGGGGCAAACACCCGATCGGGAAGTCGATCGAGGACTGATCGCACCTGACATCTACAGATCGTCACCCAAAGATCGTCACCCAAGCGCCGCCACCCGCTGGCTGTCGTCCAAGGGCCAAGCGACCCCAGGACAGCCAGCGGAAGCGCGGAAGCAAGGCATCAAAGCGAGTGATGAGCGAGTGATGAAAGCTAATGATGATTGTCGCGAGTTGAGTTGGGCATGATGCGGACGATTAGCCGCTTCCATGAACGCCACAGCCTGACCCAACGTTTAGCGGGCAAAAACCGGCTTTTTGAGCGGTTTTGCTCGGTAACTGCTGAAGCCAATGACGCAACTGTCCTAGGGTTTGTTTCAGTCGTCGATCTGGGGCTGCTTTTGGGCCTGCGGTCTGGGGCGGAAAACCTGTTCTCGGATCCTCCAAACTCTGGTTTTACCGTTGCAAAATCTTGCGGGCAAGGGGGGGCAGCCTCTCGCCTGGGGCAGTTTTGCAGCTAGGAATAAGTGTTGTGACGATTTTTGAGGTGATGAACGGGAATTTTTTGCCGATCGCCCGGATCGATCGCCCCCTTGCCCCTTCGGCAGAGTCGATCGCCCTCCGCCCAGCAATACTCCCAAAGACTGATGGCATAAGTTTCTTTCTTTTGGAATGTCTTAAAAAGATCTGAGAATTTTGGCTCTGAAATGGGTCTCAAATCTTAAAGAATTATGAATTTATTAATTAACAATTGGAGTCAATCGGCATCAAGCATTAGCGGAATTTATACACAAAACAGCTTTTTTGAATCGCCAAAGCCTTCTGTTTTGATCAGAAATTTAGCGACAATGAAATGCGGGTTGAAGCGCTCAACTTGACCCCGCTTGACCCGACTTTTGGGCATCGGTTCCCTGACAACAGAACCGAACATAGCCAATTCGTTTTCAATACAAATCTCAATACAAAGCCAGGAGGGGTTGCTATGGATAGCGGAGTGACGATTGCTACGCTGTGCGGCATTGGTAGCGGCGCGCTGTGCTTGGTTTTGCCGGGGTTGATTGCCTGGAGCGCTCGCCAGCAGCGGGCTGAGGTGGAAGAGATGCCCTCGGGATCCCTGCGGTTAGAAGCGGAGTTAGTGGAAGTGGTGGCCCCGATCGACCTGTAATATTGCGCAACCCTTTTGCAGGGTGCTGGTCGTTGGTTTTGCCTGTCCCTTTTTTTCAAGTTTCCAGCTTATTGCTTCCCCGCCCGATCGACCAATTGGGCGGGGAATTGTTTTCAGCAGCAAACCCCATCAAACTCACAGGAAAAATGGCACAAACACGATTTAGAACCGGTAGGTGACGCTGAAATAGACTCCGGAATCTTGAGCATTGGAGCCGCGATCGTCCAAATCCACCAACGGCAGACCGTAATCTAAACGCACCAGAAAATCCGTGAAGGGTTCCCACAACAGTCCCGCTCCCGCACCGATCAGAAACCGCTGATCTGGGATGGAGTTGGGGTTGTTGTCATGGTTCCAAACATATCCCGCATCAATGAAGGGAGCCAGGGTGAGGGTGGGTGCGCCAGAGGAGTCGCGCAGCAGGGTAATGCGATCTTCCACGGACAGTCGAAAGCCGCTATCGCCCGATCGCACGTTTTGGCGGAACCCGCGCACGGACTGCCCCCCACCGATCACAAACTGCTGCGAGGCTAATAGCTCATCAAAGGCCAATTGCACATCCGCTTGCAGAATCAACAGATGGGTGGGATTCAGGCGCTGAATTCGCTGAACCGTGCCATTCCAGCTAAAAAACTGCCCGTCGGGGTCGTCGCCGTCGTTGGTGGTGGCATCAAACAGGCCGGTTCCTAGGTTGAACTGCGATCGCAACAACCAGGCCCCATTGGGGTCGCGGCGCAGGTAATCTTGCCCAAACCGCAACACGCTGGTGATGCTGCGGCCGTCTTCGTCGGGGCCAATGCCAAAGGGAAAGCCCACGTCATCAAACAGGAAGGTTTGGCCGCGCTGGTGACTGAATCCTAGGGAAAGGGCAAATTCTTCGCGGGGCGATCGCACGAGGGGCTGGCGGTAAGTCACTTCATAAAGCTGGGATTTGCCGCGAATTCCCAATTCCGCAAACTGGGGCTGCACAATTTCGTTCCAGTTGGGCGAGAACCGAAACTGGATCGTGCCTTCCATGGGGTTCACGGGCAGACGATAGCCAAAATCCAACACGTCGGCTCCGTCTTGCCAGGTGTGGCTGTAGCTGAAGCTGGCTTCATCGCCAATGCCCGTCAAGTTGCGATATTGCAGGGCAAGGATGCCGCGTTCGGAGCCAATACTGGGGGGTGAGTAGTTGTCGGTGCTGATGCTGCCGCGCAAGGCTTTGGCTTCGGTGACTCGGACGGTAAGGACGCTTTCGCCAGGATCGTTGCCGGCTCGCAAGCTGGCCTCGATCGTCTCTAGCAGTGGATTCGCTTTCAGCAGCCGCAGTTGGTCTTCCAGGTGGGCGGCGTTGAGGGGGCGACCGGCTCCCAGTTGAATGCGCGATCGCAGGTAGTTTTGGCTCAGGCGTTGGGTTCCTTCGATCCGAATATCTGAGAGATAGCCCTCAATAACGGCGATTTTGGCAATCCCATCGGGGCCGATCGTCTGTTCGGGCACGTAGGCGCGGGAGGTGAGATAGCCCGCGTCCAAATAGCGCTGGGTGATGCGGTCGGCCAGGGATTGCAGTTCACTGAGGGTGAGTTCGCGGCCCTCGCTGGGTTGGGTCAGGGCGGCCAGTTCGGCGGCCGAGAGCCAGGTGCTGCCTTCCACCACAATTCGCTTCACCAAAAAGCGGGGCGCATTGGGATCCAAGGGCTGGGGTGGCGTAATCGGGTTGGGCGAGTCGATCGCGGGGAGATCGCCTGGCAGGGGTTGCAGCGGGTCTGGGCCCGTTTGGGGAAACCGATCGCGGTTGAGGTCGGGAACCGGGCGGGTGTCGGGGGGGAGTTGGGTCAGTCGTTGGGGCGTTTGGGCGGCTTCCGGCTCGATCGCCCAACCCGGCGCGATCGGCCCCCACAGCCCCCCCGACCAGAGCAGAGATCCCAGGCCCTGGGCGATCGCAATTCGCCCTAACGCCGTCTTCACGTTCGTCCGTTTTGTTGCCATAGCCCGTGTCACCGTCTGCGCTAAGTACTGTGCCGCCGTCAACCATCATCGCGATTTTGACATGCGGCTTAGTAATTGCCTAGCGATGGATCCTCACGGATCCTGCGTGATTCTAACGATTGACGGTGATGGGCGTTTTTGTCGGTTTTTGGGCATTTTTCGACAATAGGAGGGGTGATTTTCTCCAAGTTTCTGGATCGGTTCTAAAAATTCACCTGATCCATCAAATTGGCGAATTTAATTCAAAAACCCAATCATCTTGCCCTGGCTTTTGATATCCCTTGGGGACTGGTTTATGGCGCTGGGAATGGTTCGACTTCGGCTCCAACTTCGGCTTCTTCTAGCACTTGCAAGCGCACAACCCGATCGCCCCCACCGGCCAGGGGAACGCTGACTTGCTCGCTGGAAAGAGTTCCCAGACAGCTAATCAGGTTGCGGAGGTGGGGGGTGCTGGCTCCGCTATCTACCCAAAGCCGATCGGCCAGGTCGCGCACCCGTTTCCAACTGCTGTAGGTTTTGGCGATCGCCTGTTCCAGTTGAGCTGCCTGGTTCACCAAGTCCGCCGCCAAATTCAAGCTACCGAGCCGCAGGGCTTCCTCCAGAGCCTGTTCTAGATCCAGTTCCGGGCGATCGAGTGCCGCAACTCGCGTGGCTGCATCCAAATATCGCGCCAAAAATTTCGCTTGGGCCGTGGCCTGTTTCACCGTTTCCTTATCCGGTTGGTCTTCAATTTCCTCGCGCAGGGCCACCTGATGCACCTCGGGTAGCTTTTCCATTTCCCGCACCAGGGGCGCAAGGTAGCGGGCCGGCAGGGAATGCTCGGCGGCTTTGATGCGAATGTTTTCGGGCAACAGTTCGGAGGTGGCGGCCTGCCACTCATCTGTGAGGCGACGAACGGTGTTGGTGGCGATTCGATCGCCCTGATGAGCCGCGGCCACCACCATGTGTTGCACTTCGGCGGGGGCTTTGGCCGTGGCCACAAAGGCACGCTTGCTGAAGTGGCGAAGGGTTTCCGGTTCCAGCGCGTCTTGATCCATCAGTCGATCGGCGCTGTCGGCCAGCTCAATCAGGCTATAGGCTTGACTTTTGCTGATTTCACGATCCTTCAGCCAGTTCAGGAAGCCCGTGCCCCGGCCATCACCGCTGCGTTTTTCCCGATCGCGCACAATCCGCAAAATCCGTCCCCGCCAAATATCCGTTTGCAGGTCGAAGCGATCGCAAACGCGCCAGGCATTGTCAATTTGGATTTGGAAATCGCTGAAGCTGATTTTGTCGTCTTCCGGATCCGGCAACTGCAAACTCAGATCCGTGGGTGGCTCCAAATCCTCGGTGGTTAGGGGCGGGCGGGCCACCGGCTCGATCGCGTCGGGGGCCAAGTCGGCGGGCATTGCATCGGGATAGTCCATGGGGGTGCGGGCGATCGCAACAGCCGGATCATTATGCGGCCGATCGGGAAGGATCGATCGCCCTGTCGATGGCTGGATCAGTTGTCCCATTGATTGGGCCGTCGATCGCCTCATAGAGGGTGTCCCGTTGGCGAGCCGGTCGGCCCAAGGCAGCGATCGCCCCACGCAAATCCTCCGGGCTTTGGCAAGTCCCGCCCGTGGCTCCGGCCATGGTGGTGATGTGCTCTTCCATCAGGGTTCCGCCCAAATCATTGCAACCCCAGCGCAGGGCTTCGGTGGCTCCCGCCAGACCCAACTTCACCCAACTGGGCTGGTGGTTGGCAATCACCGGGCCCAGGTATAGCCGCGCCACGGCCATCAAAATCAGGGCATCGATCAGAATTGGTTGATCGCGGCCCACCCGTCGCCGCAAGGTCGGTGGCGCATCCTGGCCCACAAAGGGCAGCAGAATAAACTCCGTGATGCCCCGATCGCCCCGATCGCGCGATCGTTGCTGGAGCAATCGTAGGTGTTCCAAATGGGCGATTTGTTCAGCGGGGGTTTCAATGTGACCCGAGAGCAGGGTGCTGGTAGTGGGCAATCCCAGGCGATGGGCCGTTTCCACAATCTCCAACCAAGTGGCACTGTTGATTTTTTCCGGGCACAAAATCCGCCGCACCGAATCCACCAACACCTCCGCCGCCGTGCCGGGCATTGACCCCACCCCCGCATCTCGCAGGGCCCCAATCACAGCCGCAAAGGACAGGCCATCTTCTCGGGCAATGAACTGCACTTCTTGGGGCGAAAAGGCGTGCAGATGCAGTTGGGGAAAGGTGTCTTTAATCGATCGCACCAGTTGCAAGTAGTAATCCAGCGATCGCCCCTGATATTTCGCCTCGGGGTTCAGTCCCCCTTGCATACAAATTTCTGTGGCTCCCCGGGCCACCGCGTCGGCGGCTTTTTCCAAAATTTGCGCCCGATCGAGCCAATAGGCCCCCGCCTGATCCGCATCCCGCCGAAACGCACAGAAATTGCAATGCTGCTCGCAGATATTGGTGAAATTAATATTTCGGTTGATCACGTAAGTGACTGTTTCGCCCGCTTGCCGTTGCCGAAGCTGATCCGCCACCGATCGCAGTCGATCGCGCGGGGCCGAATCCTTGGATTGATAGGCCGTTTCCAGCAACACCAACCCTTCAGAGGGCGACAACAACGCACCGGCCAAAGCCCGTTCCAAGGCCTGGTCAAATGCTGCCAACTGGGCGGGGGATGGGGCGATCGAAGCCATCATAGGGGAAGCCAAACGCAACGATCGCCAGTTTAAGGGCTAATCAACGGATGGCTAAAGATGGCTAATTTCAAGGCGATCGCCCAGGGCCAGAGCAGCGCAACCGCTCCACCATGTCGAACTCGCCCAAGATTGCACCCAAAATTTCGCCCCATCAAGCGGCCTTGACCCTAGCGCGTGGCTTCCGGCGGAGCAATGAAAGAGTCCAGGGTTTCGGCCTCGGTGGCGGGAGCAGATTGGGGCTGGTCGGCCTTGGTGGGCGGAGACACCACCGCTTCGCGATCGAGAATCACCGGCTTGAGCGGTTGCGAGCTGGCACCAGGAGCCGCGTGGGAAACCCAAGCCAACCCACTGGCCACCATCACCCCATAGCCCGCGTAGAGATGCCAAGGCTTCAGTTCCAAAGCAGGGTTGGTGTTGCGATCGCGCTGCGACCAATCGGGAACCACCGCCACCGATTCTGTGCGGGGCAACGCGGCCGCCAATGCCTTGCCATCCAGGCCCAACGCTTCCGCCATCCGCTGCACAAAACCACGCACATAAATCTGCTCCGGTAAGCGGCTCAGGTCGCCGGACTCGATTGCCTGTAAATGGCGCAAAGGAATGTGGGTGCGCACATGGATTTGTTCCAAGTTGAAGCCCAACTGTTGCCGAACCTCGGCCAAGGTGCGACCCATGGCCCGCAAACTCTCATCCCAATCCATTGGATCCATCTCCGGTAGGGTAATGGCGACGACCGATCGGGGATTGCTCAGGGAACTGCTCAAGGGTCTGGGCGCTGCATCGTTGAGCGGTGAATGATTCAGTCCCGAGTGATTCGGCCCTGAATGATTCAGCCCTGAATCGCTCAAATCTGCATCATTTAGCCTTGACCCGTTTAACCCTGCCTTCCGGGGCGCTTTGCCCTGGGGTGTGGCATCAATGATCGGCTGCTGGGTAGCGGTGTTCTGGTAATCCGGCGTGGCCCAAGTTCCTTCAAACACGTTCATCAACAACTCAGGCAAATCAAAAGGGTTGTCAGTGGGAGCCGGAACCATAGCGGGATCCGGCCAAAGACCAATCGCCCCGGCCTGTTGGCGGGCGATCGCTAAACCGGCGGCCGGGGTCATTGGCTCTTGCAGGGCGATCGGCACAGCCATCGACTGGCTACGGCGCAATGCAAGCCGCGCCGCCTCTCGGCCCACCGTCACCAACGCTCGCCGCGCCGCCTCCGCCGATTCACCCAACAAATCCTGCAAGGAGGCGATCGCCTGCTGATAAACCAAACTGCGCGTTAGTTCCGCTTCAATTTGCCCCAACAAAACATCCGTTGGTTGGGTATCTGGTAACCCTGGCGGTGTGGCTTGAGCAAGCATGAAATCCCCTCCTGGCTGGCTGATCTACTGCTTCCAGTCAGTGGGGCCAGTTTCAGGAGAATTTCCAGGCGAGCAGGTTAAATAACGGCAATTGCGAACGGAGTTCGTCAAGGTTGATGTAGCAACCGCTACTGTTTTTCCGCATCCCTGCGCCGCTGTGATGCTTCAAACCGCCGAAACGGCCGTCAGCGGGTGGGGGGTTGATCAACCGGATCGGGGTTATTCAACGGTTACCGATGCCTCGCAAGCTGGCCGATCGATTCGCAATAGTGGCCCGTGGATCCTGTGTTTCAAGTTTGTTGTTTCGAGTTTGTCTTGATTTCTCAGGCTGCCACTTTTAAGTTGTGCCCCGAAACAGACCTTGCGGCCGCACCAGCAGCACCAAAACCATCATCACCAAGGCCACAGCCATCTTGTATTCCGTGGGCAGCCAATAGGTGCTGACTTCCTGGGCAATCCCGATCGCCAGGCCACCCACGATCGCCCCGTAGGGATTGCCAATGCCGCCCAAAATTACCGAGGCAAACATCGGCACAATCAAAAACCAGCCCATGTTGGGTCGCACGGCCGTTAGCAGTCCATACATGCCGCCACCCAAAGCCGTCAGACCAGCGGCAATGATCCAAGTCCACAGCACCACCCAATCCACGTTGATGCCGGTCACCCGTGCTAAGTCCACGTCATCGGCCACAGCCCGCATGGCCTTGCCGACCTTGGTGTTTTGCAGGAGGTAATGCAAACCGGCGATCGCCAGGGCCGCCAAACCTACCACCACAATGTTGTAAAACTTGACCTTCAGCCCCCACAGGTCAAAGGCAGCAACCACGGGCAGGTCATAGTTTTGGTTGTTGCCGCCCCAAATCAGGACGATCGCGTTACGAAGGAACAAGGCCACCCCGATCGAGATGATGATCAAGGTGGTGGAGTTGGCCCGGCGTTGGCGCATGGGTTGCCAAATCGCCACTTCGCTCAGCAGGGACACGCCAATGGTTCCCACGGCTCCGAGGGCGATCGCCAGCCAAATATTTACCCCCGCGCTGTTGGCGACCCAAGCCAGATAGGCTCCGAGGGTCATCAAGTCCCCATGGGCGAAGTTTGACAAGCGCAAAATGCCGTAGGTGAGGGTTAAACCCACGGAGGCAAGGGCAATGATGCAGCCGACGGCGACCCCGTTAATTAGAAACTGAACCAGTTGCAGATCCATGAGCGATCGAGGGCGATAATGCTAGGCTGGGCGACGGTTGCCAGTGTACCGCTTGGCCAAGCGTCTGGAAATTAGCTTGCGCCCCGGCCGCGCTCTTGGAGCGTGATTATTCAATGTGGTTTCAAGGCCATTTCAACGTCATTTTTAAGATTTTCAAGAGTCTATGACACTGCAATTTACGGTTCCTAGCATGGCCTGTGCTTCCTGTGCGGCGGCCATTACCCGCGCGGTGCAAGAAGTGGATCCCCAAGCGACGGTGCAGGGCGATCCGGCCACCAAGCAGGTGATTGTGGAAACCCAGTCGGCAGAAGGCACGATCCGCGAGGCGATCGAGGCGGCGGGCTTTCCAGTGAGCTAATCAATGGCTCATTGCTGACGGATGCGGCGAGCAGTGCGGGGCGATCGGGCGATCGGGATCGATCGATTAGCAATCATTGGCAATCAGTGGACTGGCGATCGGTAATTTGCAGTCATGGCAAGAATTGGGGTGACAACGGTGCAGAGCAAGCAAGCACACAGTCGATCGAGCCGACGTGGCTATGGGCGATCGGGTCAGCAATTCGACTCAACAGGCTCGGGCCGCTGGTGGCTGGGCGTGGGTGGGGCGATCGTCCTGGGGTGGGGGGCAATGCCTGGCCTGGCCCAAACGGCTCCCCAACCCCGAATGCAAGCCGCTAGCCTGAAGTCCGTTGCACCGATCGCCTTACCCAGTGCAGCATCCGGGCCCATGGGTTCTGAGTCCGCCAATTCTGAATTAGCCGCTGAATTAGCAAAAGCATCTGAAAAACCCGCAAATTTTGGATCGATGGGTTCTGTGTCAAACGGTTCTGTGTCAAACGGTTCTGAACTCACCGGTTCCGAGTCCTTGAGCGAAGCCGATTCCCTGTTGCCGCTGTCGGTGATTGCCCAAGTGGCGGCCGGGGCGGAAACCAGCACCCAAATCACGGTGAATGGCCGATCGATTCCCAACAGTTGGGCCAGTTGGGCCCGCTGGAGCGAGAACGGCCAAACCCGCATTGGCCTATCCGACGGGGCGATCGCCCAGTTGGTGGGGGCTGATTTGCTGGATACCAATGCGCCCGATCGCCAGCCAATTCAGTGGTTTTCGCCCATGCCCGTGACCCTGGCGGCTCGGCAAATTGGTGCTTTTCGCTATTTGGACATTACCGATTGGGCCCGCGATCGGGGGTGGCAGTTGCGGCCCAACGGCAGCACCCTGGACATCACCGCCGCCGTTTCCACCCTCCGCACCTTGCGCCAAGGCAATCAGGCTTGGGGCCCGCGCTATGTGTTGGACTTCGATCGGCCCACGGCGGTGCAACTGGAAGAAGACGGCAGCACCCTGATCGTGGCCCTCGATGCCCGATCGGCCCTGCCGCCCAACAGCAGCACCCTCGACATCACCGCCGCCGGAAACCGCACCATCATCCGGATTCCCATTCCCAGCGGATCGCGGCCCAGGGCGTTCACCCTGGTGCAGCCCGATCGACTGGTGATTGATCTGCGGCCCGATTGGCTCCCCAGCCGCTCGATCGCCTGGGCCAACGGTCTCACCTGGCGGCAACAATACCTCAGCCTTGGGTCTGCCCGGTTTCCGGTGCAGTGGCTGGAGCTAAACCCGCGCCAACCGGGTCTGCGGCTGCGGCCCCTGCCGCCCAATGCGGCCGGCCAAACGGGCATTGCCCCCCTTGTGCAAACCATCCGCCAGTGGGAAGCGCCCGCTGGTATCAATGGCGGTTACTTCAACCGCAACACCCAACTGCCCTTGGGGGCCCTGCGGCGCGATGGCCGGTGGCTGTCGGGGCCGATCTTGGGTCGTGGGGCCGTGGGTTGGAATGATGCGGGGCAATTTTTGTTCGATCGCCTGCAACTGCGGGAGCAAATCAGCGCTGGCAGCCAAAATTGGACACTCACCACCCTCAACAGTGGCTACATCCAAGGGGGCATCGCTCGCTACACCAGCGATTGGGGCAGCAGCTACAAAACCCTCAGCGATGGGGAATTAGGCATTTTGGTGCAGGGCGATCGGGTGGCGCAACAGCTCACGGGGGGCCCGGCCGGCAGCAGCAATTTTCCGATTCCGGCCAATGGCTATCTGCTCGTGGCGCGATCGCTCTCCAGCGTGGCGGCGGCCCTGCCTGTGGGAACCACTGTGCGGTTACAAAGCAGCAGCAACCCTAGCGGCTTTGACGGCTTACCCCAGATTGTTGCCGCTGGCCCTTTGATGCTGCAAAACGGGCAAATTGTCTTGGATGCCAAACGCGAAGGCTTCAGCGATGCCTTCATTGTGGAGTTGGCGGCACGCAGTGGCTTTGGACAAACGGCTGATGGTCGGTTGTTGGTGGTGGCTGTGCAAAATCGCGTGGGCGGTCGCGGCCCGTCGCTCTCGGAAATGGCGCAATTAATGCGGCAAATGGGGATTGTGAACGGGGTGAACCTCGATGGCGGCAGTTCCACCACGTTGGTTGTGGGTGGGCGGATTGTCGATCGCCCGTCCCGCAGCGCGGCCCGAGTGCATGGTGCGCTGGGCATCTTCCTCAACAGCCCCTAGGCGATCGGCGTTTTTGCCCCTAGGGATCGGTTTCCCCGATCGCCTCTAAAACCGCCTTGGGAGCCAACCGATCCTTGAACCAAATCACCTTGGCGGGTAGTTGGCGTGCATCGAGACCCGCCTTTTCTAGGTTTAAGCGCTCGGAAATGGCCAAAACCCAATCGGGGCGATCGGCCTTGATCACCTGGGCAAACTTTTTGCGCAGATAGTCCGGTCGCCAATAGCCCACAATTTCTAAGATCCACGATCGCCCATCGGGATGCACCAACCGAAAATCCGGAATGGCCACGCTGCCAGGAATGGGAATCAGGTTCACTTCGCGTTCCAGCCTCCAATCGGTTTTGGTGCTTTCCCAGCGCTTGGCAAAAGATTCTTCAATTAAGCTGTCAAAGGGTTTACCGGCTGGATAGTGACTGACTAAGCTGCAATCTGCCGTCAGTTCATAGAACCGTTCTTGGGGCGATCGGGTGAGGGGATCGGGATCCTGCAAGGTGGCCGTTGCCCGCCATTTCGTCACATGCAACAGGGCTGGGATCGCCTTTGCCAGCGATAAACCATAGCGCGTGCTGGCTTTGAACAAACTGGCGGGCCCATCCACACTAATCGTAAATCCCGTATCTTCATCGCCTTCAATATAGGTCATTAACTGAAAGAGTTTTAAATAGCGAAAGAGCAATTTATACTCACCGGGATCATTGCGATAGGCATCAATTTTTAGGTGACTTGCACGATAGAAAATTCCCTGAACTTGGGACAGGTTATAGCGATGAATCAGGGCTTCGGGGGTGGGAGGATCAAATTGCGTCAAAATTCGGTTTTGGGGCAAATCAGCATATAAAGATTGCTGCAATTCCGAGGGCAAAACTTCCCGATCGCCCTCCATGGACAACTCCCGGGCCACCTGTTCCCAAACGGCCCCAGCGCGATCGCGGCTGGGAGGCTGAGCATTGGCCAAGGCAAAGACCCGCTGACGGAGGGCCAACGGCTCGATCGGGCTGACCACTTCAAAGGTCGAAAATCCCGATTCCAACAAATGCGCAAATCCTCGCTGCACTTTGAAATCTGGGCTAGTGCCTTCTAGTTCAGCCAAGGTGCGATCGAGTTGCAATTTAGGCTGACCCACGGCCGCTTGAAATTGGGCGATTGTGGCCTGGGCTTGGCTGAGGTGCTCTGGGCCCAAAGGCAAGCGCTTCGGGATAATTTGTTCGCCGCGTCGTCGATGAATTAATAGCTCCGATGGCAGCATCCGTCTCGATTCACCCCGATCGACTGTAATTTACTGTAATTTTTCGTCAATTTGTGCGATTTGATGCAATTTTGTGTGCCTTTGAACTGGCCATCCTCTAGACCGCCAGCGGCCCAAATTTTAACCAGCGATCGACCGGCATTTGACCACCAATCGCTCAAGTTTTGATCAGATTAAGCAAATTGATCCGCTTGATCACCTTTTGATCACCTTGATTAGAATCTGATCAGCTTTGAATCGACCGCTGATCAGTGGATCCCGTCAATTTGGGTTCATCCATGTCAATTGAAACGGAAAATTGCGGACTTTAACGATTTTCGTAACGAGGTGCAACCGGTCGTGAACTCTTTTGTCAGTTCCTGGCCGCCTTTCCGAAAGCGCGTTTCAATCGAAATACGGTTATTGGCTCCTAATCCCCAGCCACCAAAGGTGATGCCCATGGGAATCGCCACCGACCATCATTAGTGTGATGAGGGCGATCGCCCGTTTCGATCGCGGGAGGATAGACTATGAATTTCAACCTCGACTTTGGGCGCGTCATTTTGGATTTTTACCGCGAAGATCCTGACCTGAACCGCCGCTTACAAATTTTGCGCCAATGTCGAATTCGGCGGCGGTGGCGCACCTTGGAAATTCACTGTCCCAATCGATCGGTTGCTGAAAAATTGTTGGGTCTTTATGGGGCTTTGGTGGAGCCAATCACAGCTTTGAATGTGGCCCGCCATCTTTCAGTTTTTGCCAATGGCATTCCCTTCATGACGTTGCCTTTGGGTGATGGCAACGGTAGTGGTTTTCCCTGGCAAGAAGCTATTTAGGCGGGCACAAGATTCACAAGATTCAGGGGCAATTGCCTTAGCAGTTTAGAGCACCCATCTCAATCGCTGATCTAGGTCATCAAGTTGAGTTGCCAAATTGAATTGCCAAGTTGAATCAGCAATTGACCTAGATTATCTACATCGGCAACCGTTCGATTCCTTCATTGGAACCAATCACAATGAGCACCATTCCCTTGTGCAGTCGATCGTAGGGATTGGGGTTAACTTGGATATTCTCCACGCCGCCCTTTGTGCATTGTTGAGCCACAGCCAAAACATTCACACCATAGCGCGATCGCAGTTGCAGTTCTTGCAGCGTTTTTCCTTCAAATTCCTCAGGAATCACCAGCTCAACCACGCTATTGTTGGCATCCAAATCTAGCCGTTCCAGCACGTTGGGCCGGGTGAGCATTCGTGCCACTTGGCAGCCCATCTCGCGCTCGGGAAAAATGACCAAATTTGCTCCCACCTTATCCAGCAATTGCCCATGAATTTCGGTGGATGCCTTAGCAACCACATAATTCACGCCGCCATCTTTGAGGTTCAGAGTGGTGATGGTGCTGGCTTCAATGTAATTCCCGATCGCTACAATGGCTGTTTCAAATTCAAAAACTCCAGCTTCTGCCAGGGCCTGGCGATCGGTCGTGTCTAGTTGCAATGCATGGGACACAATATTATCGTTCAGGGCTTGGGTGACCTGCTTTTCACCCGAGTCAATTCCCATCACCTCATAGCCCATTTGGTGCAGCGTGGAGCAAACAGCACGCCCAAAACGACCCAAGCCCAGCACCACATATTGTTTGTTCGTGCTGCGAAAATTGCGCCAAAAACTAAGGGAACCAAACTGCATTTGAAATCTCCATCAATCACAGGGTCAAGATGATTTAAAGCAAACCTATGAGGCGAATTAAGCAAACTGATTTGATCCAGTCGATCGAGCTGACCGATCAATTTCATCCATTCGGTGAGTTAGTCAGGGCGATCGCATCAAGCCAGTTGATCGAAAAAATGGGCTAATCGAGAAAAAGAATTGCACCAGAGCCAAATTATCCCACCAGCAATTCCTCTTCGGGATAGCGAATTACACTGCGAGCATTTTCACTAATTAAAGTGCTCATGAGCAGCAGAATGCCCACCCGGCCAATGTACATTGTGCCAATGAGAACTAATTTGCCGCCAACGGAGAGCTGCGCTGTAATTCCTGTGGATAGACCAACGGTTGCAAAGGCGGAAACCACTTCAAAAAACAACTGAACAAACGGAATCGCCGGGTCAAATAGCGTTAACAGAATGGTGGACACCACAACCACACTGAGGGAACCCAAGAAAACCGCGATCGCCTTCATAATTAACGCCATTGGAATTTGGCGATTAAACAAAATGACGGAGCTTTGACCTTGCAAAACCGCTCGGGTCACGCCGGTTAAAATCCGAATCGTGGTGGTTTTGATGCCGCCGCCGGTACTGCCAGGGCTGGCCCCCACAAACATCAAGGCGATGGTCACAAACAGCGCAGCTGATCCTAACTTTCCATTATCAATTGTGTTGAAACCAGCCGTGCGGGTGGTTACCGATTGGAACCAAGCGGCTAAGAGTTTGCCATTCCAACTGAGGTTGCCGAGTGTGGCTGGGTTGTTAAATTCGGTCACCAAAATGGCAACCGTTCCAATTAGCAGGAGGGCCAGGGTTGTGGTGGTGACAATTTTGAAGTTAAGCGAAAACATGAAGCGATCGGGACGCAGGCTAGCGGCGTGATTACGACCTAAGCGCGATCGCCCCCAAAAAAACACCTCCATAATCGCTTGGTAGCCAATTCCTCCAAAGATGATCAAACCTGTGATGGTGAAATTCAGCACAGGCGATTCCACAAACTGCATGAAGTTATCGGTATATAACCCAAAGCCAGCATTATTAAAAGCGCTGACGCTGTGGAATACCGAGAACCAAATTGCCTGCAAATTCCAACCTAATTGAGGAACAAAAGCCCCCAGCAATAAAAATGCACCGGTTAGCTCAAACAGGAGGGTTGCGCCAATAATGGATTTCACCAGTTGCAAAACGCCTGAAATGCCGGGCATATCTAGCGATTGTTGCAGGGCGAGTTTATCCTTTAAGCCAAAACGACGACCCAAAATCAGCAACAGGAAAGTCGTGGCGGTCATATAGCCCAATCCACCAATTTGGGCTAGGAGAGCAACTACAAACTCACCAAAGAATGAGTAATATTTCCCCACATCAACCACTGAAAGTCCGGTCACACAAACAGCCGAAGTGGAGATAAAAAGCGCGGTAATCGGATCGCTCCACTGATGATTAGTCAGAGAAATAGGCAGCATGAGGAGAATTGCGCCTACCGTAATCACCATTAAAAAGCCCAGGCAAATGGTTCTGGCTGGGGTCATAAATTGGGCATTGCCATCAGCGAGTTTTTAGTTTTTGCAGAATACCTGAGGTTTGGGATTGTTGGATCAGTTGCGAAAAAATCAGTTGCGAAAGAACCGGCCGAGTCTGAATGCGATCGCATCAAAACCCAGCCCCGCAAGGATCAGGAATCCAAGGGCCAATCCAGGGGTCAATTCAGGTGTTAATCCAAGCGTTCACCGCAAAAAATCCGCAGTGCTCAGGATCGATCGCGATTTTTCCAAGTCAGTCACGCCAAGTCAGTCATGCCAAGTCAGTCACGCCACAATCAGTCGCGATTTTCTCCGAGTAAGTCATCCATCGCAAAGGCCCGCTTGTCAAACAGGGTCATGGCAGCAGGCATGTGAACGGAAACGCGATCGGTGAGTCGCAGTTTGGTGGCGGCATCCATGAAGGTTTCGCTGTTCATCATCCGCCGGGCGATCGCCTCCACATCTGACCAGGTGAGACTGCTTTCAATGAA
This sequence comes from Limnothrix sp. FACHB-406, assembly GCF_014698235.1. Taxonomy (NCBI): domain Bacteria; kingdom Bacillati; phylum Cyanobacteriota; class Cyanophyceae; order Pseudanabaenales; family Pseudanabaenaceae; genus Limnothrix; species Limnothrix sp. FACHB-406. The sequence goes on from NZ_JACJSP010000019.1 coordinate 76,607, forward strand.
GGCCTGGGTGAGGGTAATCAACAGGGAGGCGTAGCGGTTGCCTTCCTCTTGGGTCATCATCGTGTGTGGAATATCGAGCACACGGTTAAACACCAGTTGCCAGGTAATGGGTTGGCGTTTGCGGTTGTCTTCCCAAAGGGCACGGTGATCCCAAATGCCGACGGCTTGGTCGCTTTGGCTGGAGATCACAAATAGGGGGGCGCTGGGCTGGCGACGGGCCCGATCGAGCACCTGTTGCCCCATTTTCAGCATGGTGGCCAGGGCGGGCACGGCAAAACCCGGATAGCCGGGGCGATCGAAGCTGCTGCTTTCGGCCCCTTTGCCCCAAGAGAAGTAGCCTTGGGTTTTGGAAACGAACAAGTCAACCACTTTGCTGCTGCTGCTGAGGTAGGGCGCAAACAGAAGGGCGCGGTAGATCTCCTGGGGGCGTTCTTGCGCTAACCAAGCAGCCAATGTGCCGCCGCCGGACAGCCCCCCGATCGACACCTGTTGGCCAAAGGTGCGTGCTTTGGCTACCCACTCCAACCCAAAGTCCTGATAAACCTTGGGGTCGATCGGGAGGGGAGGCGGGGTTTGGCTGTTCCATTTGCCCGCTTGCCCATGGCCCGGCATCAGGGGAGCCAGCACGTTGTAACCGGCCCGATAGAGCGCTTCCCCGATCGGGACAAATTGATAGGGCGCAGCGGTAAACCCGTGAAATAGCAGACAGACGCGCTGCACGGGGCGATCGTGTAACCAAAAGCGCGATCGACAGTCCGGATGCTTCAGGGGTAGCTTGGCCTCCAGGGTTTGTACCTGTTGGGTCATGCTGCCGATCACTTGCCGATAGTTGCTGATTGGAAGATTCGTACTCAAGATTTCCCCCCTCCTGGGCCCACACGGGGCCACCTGATGCCCCCGATTCTAGCTAGGCGATCGAGAATGCTCTATGGGTCATGCTCTATGGGGGCTGAGGCCGTCTTTTGGGAACCCCATTCAACGGCATTTCGGCGGTATTTCGGCCATGACCAACAACACTGGGGAAGCTTGTCCGGCCAATCCGCGCAACCAAGCCACCGGAACCAACCCATCGTGCTAGTATATTAAGTCGGTCAACCCTGGTTGCTGGAGTTCGCCCCACGCCGTCTCTGTAGGCGAATCTAGACCAGTGACTAGCATTCGCAGCTTGCCATAGCCCATCGTCGTGTTCGCTAGTAGACGGCCTAGCATTCGAGTAACCGGCGAACCTGTGAGCGGACTGCACTCAAACCATCACGTTAGCATGCCCACCCAAGAAATCTCAGCCATCAACAGCATTGACGTTGGCTTCGGCCACGACGATTTTGCCGCCCTGCTTGATAAGTACGACTATCACTTTAGCCCTGGTGACATCGTGGCAGGGACGGTGTTCAGCATCGAACCGCGCGGCGCATTGATTGACATCGGTGCCAAGACCTCTGCTTATATCCCCATCCAGGAGATGTCCATCAACCGGATCGAAAATCCGGATGAGGTATTGCAGCCCAACGAAACGCGCGAATTCTTCATCTTGGCTGATGAGAATGAGGATGGGCAATTAACCCTTTCAATCCGCCGCATTGAGTACATGCGGGCCTGGGAACGGGTGCGCCAACTGCAAGCGGAAGATGCCACCGTGCGATCGGCCGTGTTTGCCACCAACCGGGGTGGTGCGCTGGTACGGATCGAAGGCCTGCGCGGCTTCATCCCCGGTTCCCACATCAGCACCCGCAAGCCCAAGGAAGAACTGGTGGGCGAAGAGCTGCCCCTCAAGTTCTTGGAAGTGGACGAAGATCGCAACCGCCTGGTCTTGAGCCACCGCCGTGCATTGGTGGAGCGCAAGATGAACCGCCTGGAAGTGGGCGAAGTGGTGATCGGTACCGTCCGTGGCATCAAGCCCTACGGTGCGTTCATCGACATCGGCGGCGTGAGCGGTCTGCTGCACATTTCCGAAATTTCGCACGAGCACATCGATACGCCCCACAGCATCTTCAACGTCAACGACGAAGTGAAGGTGATGATTATCGATTTGGATGCCGAGCGCGGCCGGATCTCGCTTTCGACCAAGCAGCTTGAGCCGGAACCCGGTGACATGCTCAAGAACCGCCAATTGGTCTATGACAAGGCGGAAGAAATGGCAGCGAAGTACCGCGAGCAAATGAAACTGCAACAGCAAGGGGGCAGTGCTAGTGCTGCCGCTGAGCCGGTTGCAGAAGCAGCGCCGGAAGAGGTGGAAGAAAGCGCAGACGAAGCCGCTTACGCCACCGCAGCAGACGAGTAAGATTGACGAGACCCGACAGGCAAGGAGCGAAAAACCCTTGCCTGTTGTGTTTTTGGGTTAGTTTTTTTGGATTAGGGTTTCTGGATTAGGGTTTCTGGATTAGAGATCAGGGACTTAAACGGCGTTTTTCGATCGCGTCTTTGGGTTGCATTTTTGCTGCATTTTCGCTGCATTTTCGAGTTCTGGTTTTTGAAGTCTGGTTTTTGAAGTCTGTTTGAAATCTTGCTTGCCCTTGGTGTGGGAATTGGGTGGCTGAATCCAAAATTCAGGCCAGATCAACATTTGGGGGGGTAGTCTTTATGGGCGATCGCCCTTGGGAAAACCACTCGTGTTAACAGTTTGGGTAGATGGTCACCCCCTAGAGGGAATTGAGGCAGCTCTGTTCGACAAGGACGGAACGCTGGCCGACACAAGCAGTTTTTTGCGGCTGTTGGCCCAAGCGAGGGTCAAAGCTATTCAGTCCCGCATTCCTGAGGTGGACGATCGCCTGCTGTTGGCTATGGGGGCCGGTGCCGATCGCTGGAATCCGGCCGGGCTGATGGCGGTGGGAACTCGTGAGCAAAACTGTGTGGCGGCAGCGGCCTACGTGGCGGAAACCGGCTGTAGCTGGTCCACGGCGATCGCCCTGGTGCAACAGGCCTTTGCCGAAGCCGATCGAATCTGTGGGGACAAGGCGTTGCAAACTTGGCCCTACGAGGATACGGAATTTTGCCTGGAGCGCTTGGCGCGATCGGGCTTGGAATTAGGGATTTTGACGGGGGATACGCTGGAACATACCCAAGCGTTTCTGGTGCGGTATGACCTGGCCCAATGGATTCAGGTGATTGGCGCGGCGAACACGGGGCCCGCCAAGCCAGACCCGGCTAGTGTTTGGCGCTTGTGTGAGCAATTGGGGGTTGCGCCCGATCGGGTCTTGCTCGTGGGTGACTCTGCAATTGACATGCAGGCAGCGAGGGCTGCGGGGCTGGCCGCCGCGATCGGGATCGACCGCACCTACGCAATCCCCAACACGATCGTTTCGCGCACCATTCCCCCCAAGGCGATTGATGTTCAAGAGATGCGCAACCAGGCTCGATCGGAACTACAGGCTGATTTTCTGATTCAGAGTTTGGATGCACTTCAGGTTTCGATCGCCTAGGTTTCGATCGCATAAATTAACAAATCAGTTCTCAAACCGATTTCAAATTTATTAATAAACTAATTTTTCAGATTCATTTCTCAATTAACTGCCAAGCCAAGCAATACATCGCCCCATTGATTCAACCGTTAATTAACCCGTTCAAGAATAGGTTTCATCAATTAAGCCCACATGAGTTCCATGAATTAACCCAAACAATTGATTGAACTCATTCGTGAATCATAGCTCTCAGAGTTTTCATGGAAAAGCGCAAGTACTAATGGTTACCTAAGGCAAATAGAGACCAGTGATATAATCGCTTCGCTTATCAGCAATCAGTCTGTCTCGCTGTTGGAGGGCCAGTGTCCTTGTCTCGTCGCTCCCTATTTACGTCTGAGTCGGTCACGGAAGGTCACCCCGACAAAATTTGTGACCAAATTTCCGATGCCATTTTGGATGCGCTGCTTACCGTTGACCCGAAGGCGCGGGTGGCGGCTGAAGTGGTGGTTAACACGGGCTTAGTGTTGATTACAGGGGAAATTTCCTCCAAGGCCCATGTGAACTTTGTTGAGATTGCTCGGCGCAAAATTGCCGAAATTGGCTACACCGATTCCAGCAATGGGTTCGCGGCCGAGAGCTGCTCTGTGATTGTGGCGTTGGATGAACAATCGCCGGACATTGCCCAAGGGGTGAATGCGGCCCAGGAAACTCGGGAGGCGATGAGCGATGAGGCCCTGGATGCGATCGGGGCAGGCGACCAGGGCTTGATGTTTGGCTATGCCTGTAACGAAACGCCGGAATTGATGCCCCTGCCGATTAGCATTGCTCACCGATTGGCGCGGCGGTTGGCGGCGGTTCGCAAAACGGGTCAATTGGCTTACCTGCGACCCGATGGCAAAACTCAAGTATCGGTGGTCTATGAAGACGGCCGGCCGGTGGCGATCGATACGATTCTGATTTCGACGCAACACACCGCTTCGATCGGGGATATTTCCGAAGAAGCGGCCGTGCAAGCCAAAATCCGGGAGGATCTTTGGTCGGCGGTGGTGGAGCCGGTGTTCACGGACTTGAGCGTGAAGCCTTCGAGCGAAACCCGTTTTCTCGTGAACCCAACGGGTAAGTTTGTGATCGGTGGGCCCCAAGGGGACTCGGGCTTAACGGGCCGCAAGATCATTGTGGACACTTACGGTGGCTATGCTCGCCACGGGGGCGGCGCTTTCTCGGGCAAGGATCCCACCAAGGTCGATCGCAGCGCGGCCTATGCCTGTCGCCATGTGGCCAAAAACGTGGTGGCCGCTGGCTTGGCAGACAAGTGCGAAGTGCAGGTCAGCTACGCGATCGGGGTGGCCCGCCCGGTCAGTATCTCGATCGAAACCTTTGGCACTGCCAAGGTAGACGAAGACCAACTGCTCACAGCCATTCGCAATTGCTTTGAGCTGCGGCCCGCTGGCATCATCCAAACCTACGATCTGCAACGGTTACCGGGCGATCGGGGTGGCCGGTTCTATCAAGAGGTGGCGGCCTACGGGCACTTGGGCCGCTCAGACTTGGATTTGCCCTGGGAAGCCCTGGACAAGGTGGAGGCCCTCAAAGCCAACTTGGCGCAGTTGTCGAGCGTGTCCTAGACCCGCACTAGGCGATCGTTGCTTGGCAACGATTTTTGACAACAAATGGGGGGTGCCCTTGCGGCTTCACCCCCCAACACAGTTTCCAGTAGGGGCATACGGTTGTATGCCCCTATCCCTTTATGCTTCCTACGGCATAACCGTTTGGCCCCTAACGACCCAGAGCATGGAGAGCATGGATCGCATCCGTACAGCGCTGGGTGACGGCTTCCAGTTCAGCACGATTGCTCGATCGGGGTGGATCAATCAGCTCACCAATGCGCACCGTCACCGACACCGGGCAGGGAACGTTCCCCTTCGCAAAAATCTGCTCCGTCCCCCACAAGCTCATGGGTAACAAAGGCGTTTGAGTTTTAGCCGCAATCAGCGCTGCCCCCAGCTTGGGGTTGTGAATGCGGCCATCGGGCCGGCGCGTGCCGTCAATGAATACACCCGCAGCCCAGCCCGCATCTAAATAATCCATGGCGGCTCGGATGGCTCCCCGATCGCCCGTACCACGCTTGACCGGATAAGCCCCATAGAGCCGAATCGCAGGAGCCAACAGCGGCACATTAAACAGCTCTTCCTTGGCCATAAAAGCCACCGGCCGGCCCGTGCAATTAGCCACGATCGGGGGGTCAAAATCGCTTGCGTGGTTGCTGGCCACAATCAGCGGCCCAGTCTTCGGCACCCGCTCGGCTCCGTAGATGCGCACCCGAAAATAAGAATGCAACACCGGGCTAATCACCGACCACTTCAGGAGATGGTAAAGCGCCCAACTACTGACAGGCTCCCGATCGCGCTTTACGAGTTGTAGGTTCTCAGAAACCAACGCCAATCATCCTTCCACAACAGTTGCTTTCTGGACATTGTTTCATGGACATCCCCTCCCGGCCCACCAGTCAGCAGATTCCCGAGAGTTCTCGCCATGCTTTTGTACGATTCTGCCGCTCGTTACATTACTTAACGTCGCGATACACTGAAGAGCGCCTCATGGCCTGAGAAGAACACACCTGAAGAACCGTCCCTAATTGTCCTATGGCTCATTCAATTGTGACCCACACCTGTGAAGGCGTGGGCGACTGCGTGGAAGCTTGTCCCGTCGCTTGCATTCACCCCGGCCCCGGCAAAAACAACAAGGGAACCGATTGGTTCTGGATTGATTTTGCCACCTGTATTGATTGCGGCATTTGCCTCCAAGTTTGTCCGGTGGAAGGGGCGATCGTCCCCGAAGAGCGATCGGACTTGCAGCGCACTCCCCAGTAGCACCGTATCGGGCAGCAGAGCATTAGATTAAACTCCTCAGAGGGTGTCTGAACAGCCCAGATTGCTAGCTTGCGGGTCTCACCAACCGCCAAAGACAAGGGGCTTAAGCCCCTTGCCCCCGCAATCTTGCCCTCGCAATCTTGCCCCCACGACGATTGGTGCTTTGCTAGTGTCCCAATTGGCCAGTGCCCCCCAATCCTTGCCAGACATCCCCTAAGCACAGGGCAGCAATTCCACCGACAGATCCGCCCGAATTCGGAGAGGCAAACCAGGGCGATCGCCCAAATCTTGAAAGGACAACACACAAGTGGAAGGGCCATCGCTCAACCAGCCCCAAGACCCGCCCGCCAGTTCATCCACCGAGGTTTGGAGCAACCGGCGAGTTTCTTGCCAAGCCTGAGCCAAAGCCTCCTTGCCCCCCGTGGTTGGCGTGCCCAAATAGGGATTGTGGTGAATAAAACGACCAAAGAGCCACTGGCAATCGGCCGCATATTTTTGCGTGTCCAGCAAATGGCAGTGCCACACTTCATCCACGTCCTCGCTGGGTACAAGGGCCATGTGAGGATAGCGATCGATGGCTCGTAAAAATTGCAAATAGCCTTGCAACGCTGGGATTGCACGCTCCATCGACCAACCCAACCCATGGGTTGCATCCGTGAGTTTGAACAAAATCGGTCGCCAGTCAATTTGTCGCAAGCGTCCGTGAATCGAGCTGGTCCCGTGGGAATTGTTAGCCAGAGGCTGGGTGCTCATGGTTTGATCAGATGGAGCGGTGGCTGGATCTGAGGTGAACTGCGGCTGGGCAACAGAATAATCACTAGCAATCCCCTGCGTTGTCATGGGTTAGCCTCCCGTAATAATGAGCCAATGGGCCAGAAAAAATAAGCTGAAGAAAATGAACCGGAAGTTGCTCACCGGCAGTAATCAGCCCAGGAAGAATGCACCGGGAGTTATTCACCGGGGGGCATTCACCGGAAGTCGTTTACCGAAAGTAATCAGCCAGGCAACATGCAACTGTGGCTTCTATTAATCGGCTAAGTCCCAGAAACTTATGCAGACCCGTTAGGGGGGATCACCAAAGCGGCTGCAATCTTGATTCCATCGTCAATTGTTAATTAGCCCTCTTATTCCACCGATTCCCTCTCGTTCCTAGGAGCGGCAAACGTGGCTCGATCGATCAACTCAAACTCAATAGATTCCCCAGACTCCCCAAATTCTCCCGACCCAGCGGATCCGGCGGATCCTGACCTGGCGCTGATCCGGCTGCTGCGCCAACTTCAGCCCCCCAAGTCCCGGAACCGCAAACGGGCCCTTGAGCAGTTATTGGCCCTAATTCCCAAGCTGCCGGGTCTGCGGAAAGATTCACACCCGGACTATTTGGAAGCGCTGAACCTGGCGTTGGAATATGTCCAAAAGAACATCGCTGCCTTTCGGTGCGACTTAGACCACAGCAGCCCGGAGTTGGTGCGCCGACGATTTGTGACCTGGGTGAATGGTCAGTTGAAGTATCGAATTATTGATCTCTATCGCCGCGCCAAAATGCCGCTCAATGCCCTCAGCTTGGATGCTCCGGTGGGAACTGATCGGGGCGATCGCGCTAGTTCCACATTGGGAGACTGCGTGCCGGCCGGGTTGCGCTTAGATGGCATTGAAACCCTGATTGAACAGCAGCAACGTCAAACTGTGCAGCGCCAAGGGTTGCTGGTGGAGCTTTATATTGAGCGAGATCCAGAAGGCCGCCTGAGTGGTTGTTGTGGCATGAAGGATCCACAGCTTAATTGTCAGTTCTTGGCTCAGTCGATTTTGTTGCAGACTCGGGGCGATCGGGTGGAGCGACAACCGCCCGAGAAAAAGGTGACTTGGCGTTCTTTAGCTCAGCAGTTGCAAATGAATGAACAAACAATTCATAGTCACTGGAAGCGACGGTGCTATCCCATGTTGCAGGCGATCGCCCAGGAGATTTGCACCCAGCCAACCCAATTTATGGAATTACTAGGCTTGATCACCCCCAAAACAGGAGCGCCGTAATGGACTGGGATCCACTTATCCTGTCTTTGGATCAGGCCGATCGGCAAAGGGCCTTGGCCCAAGCGGGTCAGGCGGCCAACCCCCATCAAGGACGAGCGGTATTGTTGGAAAGTTTGGCGATGGATGCGTTGGGGCATCTTTGGCAGTGGTTGGCCCTTGAACCGTCGGGTGAGTTACAGCCGGTTTCCAGGCTGCCTGGCGAGGTGGCTTGTTTGGCCGTGCCGCAAGTGGGTTCGATCGCCCTGTTGCCCTTTGTGATGGAGTCCCAAACCGAAGCACCAGGGGCGGCACAAACCCCGAAGGTGCAAGACTCCAGCATCCTTGAGCCGTTGGCCATGCCGCTAGATTGGCCCGATCATGTGGTGGCCTTTGTGCCCGTGGGAATTAATGCGCAACTGACGGAGGCTTGGCTCTGGGGCTGGTTGGCCGTGGGCGATTTGCCCTTGCCACCCCATGCGCCAGAACGATTACCAGTGACATCGCTTCAGGATTGGGAGGCCTTGGAAACCTATTTGGCGCGGGTTCGATCGGGCTTGGTTTGGATTGCGGAAGCGACGGATCCGATCGCCCGTCAAACTCGCCAGGCGATCGCGCCAAAGCAACGGGCTGCTGTTGTGATGTACCTGGAGCGGCTTTACCAATCCACACGGAACCCATCACCTTCAGAGTCGCAAATTCCCGGGAATTTCAACGATCGACTGCCCGATCGATTAACTGAATGGTTTTCAACGAACTTACCCCCTAACCTGAAGCCCGATCGCGCGGAGGGGCCGGGAGCCGATGCCGATGCCGCCAGAGAGCTACCAGGAGGCACATCACGCCCTCCAATGACCTATGGGCAAAAGTCATCATCCTTAACGCCCCAAGTGCGCGATCGCCGGAGTTCCTATGGATCACAGCCTACGACTGGGGAGTCGGAAACGGCGGCAGACTGGGAAACCTTGCCCCTGCGCTTGCTCGATCGGCTGCGACAGTTGTGGGATGAGCAGACTTTTGAAGGGTGAAATGGAAATTAAGGCCATCAAACAAAAATCAAGAGGAAGCGGAATCGCCATAGCGCAATCGTTCAAGCTGCTGACGCACCGCATCATCCAGGCGACTGCTCAGGAAGCGGCCGCTGCTGGTTTGGGTCGATCGCTGCCGACGACGCACCTGTTGTTCCGCTAATTCAATGTCGTGGAGCAATTGCTGAACAGACATCCACTCAGCGCCGTAGCCGATCGTGGTCATCTGTTGGGCGCGATCGGACGTGGCCACAATCACGCGCCGACTGGCTCGATTCACTTCGCGGCTGTAGAGCGCACAGGCCCGTTCAATGTAAGTATCAGCCGTTTGCCCAAATTCCGTGTAATGCACCGTTAGGTGATCTGTGATGGTCTCCGCAGAAGCTCGTTCTGCTCGGTATTGGGCATCAAAGACCAGATAAGTTGCAAACGCCCGATAGGCACTATAGTTGCAAAGTTGCTGAATCAACTCCCAACGGGCTGCCTCCAAGTCGTCCCGTTCGAGGTGTCGGTGCATGGAGCATTTTCGCATTTGCGACCACTGACCAATGGCGTTGTAGCCATCGACGAAGAGAGTCGCTTCATGCGATCGGGCAGTCACAAGCGTTGCCTACACTTTGCTTACAAGGGTGGTTCGCAAACTATCTTAATACGCAGATTCCCCTTCAACCGTATCGGCCAATGCTTGTCAGATGTCGATGATGGGTGGATCATTGCCCGCTTGCCTTTTGTTTTCCACCCATGGCCGCTTCCAACCACTACGAAACCCTTCAGGTCGATCGCACTGCCACCGCCGCGCAAATTAAGCAGGCCTATCGGCGTTTGGTGAAGCAATTTCACCCGGACTGCAATCCTGATTTGCCCAACAATGACCTCATTGCCGCCATTAACGTCGCCTACGAAGTACTCAGCGATGACCAACGGCGTGCTGACTATGACGTGGCATTGCGCTATGGGCAATTCGATCGCCCCGACAATTGGAACCACCAGCCCTATGCGGCCGATCGGCAACGGGAACAACGCAGCACCACAGCCACGGAACAGCATCGCCAACAGCGGCGATCGCGCCAAACGGGTCGAGCCGCCGATGAAGACTTGGAACAATGGTTACGGCGGGTTCATACACCGATTGATCGCGCCATTCGCGAAATTGCCCGATCGCTCAAGGGAGCCGTGAACGCCCTTGCCGCCGATCCCTACGATGACGAATTGATGGCAAACTTTGAAGCCTATTTGGAACGGATGACCACGGCGCTCGATCGGGCCAAGGCCACTTTGCAATCCATGCCCAATCCCCGCAGCACCGCTGGCATTGCCGCCAATTTGTACTACAGCTTGAACCACCTGGGCGATGGGTTGGAAGAGTTAGCCTACTTCCCGCTGAATTATGACGAAACCCGGCTCCACGACGGCCAGGAGTTTTTCCGCAATGCCGAAGGGTTACGCCGAGAAGCTAAGGCCGCTGTTAATCAGTTGGGGCGTTAGGGTTGGGACGTTAGGGTTTGAGCGTTTGGTATGCGCATTTCGTGTGTGCATTTCGTGTCGGTATTTTGCATACACTTTACTTATTTAAAAACACTTTAAAACACTCATCTATTCAAAAATACTATTCAAAAAAGCTACGAATTATTTTGTTTAAATGGGCCAATTCTACAGGTTTAGAAAGATATTCATTAGCCCCAGCAGCCAAACAACGGGCCCGATCGCCAGCCATGGCGAAAGCCGTCAAAGCAATCATTGGGATATGAGCCGTTTGGGGATTTTCGCGAATGAGTTCCATAGCCTCCAACCCGTTCATTTCCGGCATTTGGATATCCATCAGAATCAAATCAGGCTGATAGTCAATTGCCATTTCAACAGCTTCCCGGCCATTGCCAGCTCGCAAGAATCGATAACCTCGATTAGTTAAATATCGGGCAATGGTTTGGGCATTTTCAAAATTATCATCGGCCAGCAAAATGAGCGGCGGAACAATTGGCAAGTGGGGAGAAATTTTCAGCGTTGGGGCCCACAAATTCACCAAATCTTCTCCCCTTAGTGGATCAAGATGATCTGCTCGATCGCGATCCGATCTTGATTCCGGTGTTGATCCTGAATCTGGCTCAGTTTCATCATCCAACTCAACAGGACTCTCAACATCATCCGACACGGAAATCAACAATGCGCTGGGAAGGTCGATCGTGAAACAACTGCCGAAGCCCACCCGACTGGTAACGCCAACTCGTCCACCATGCAATTCAACCAAGCGCTTCACTAAGGACAAGCCCAAGCCTGTTCCTTCGTATTGACGATTAAGCGCCTCATCCAGTTGCGTGAAGGGGTGAAACAACCGGTGAAAATCTGCTTCCGCAATTCCAATTCCAGTGTCAATGACAGCAAAGCGGATGAATGGATGATTAGGGTCTGGTAGCGACACTTGCAGCGTAATTGAGCCACCTTCAGAAGTGAATTTCACCGCATTGCTCAGCAAGTTCACGATCGATTGTTGCAGCCGTCGTTCATCCGCCATCAATTGCAAATTTCCATGGGTTGGTATCACCAACGGCAGATCAAGATTGACCGTAATGCTTTTCGCGATCGCCTGTTGTTTGACTAACGTTAGGCAAAACCGACAAAGCAGCTCAATATCCACTGGAGCCAGCTCAATTTCAAACTTGCCTTCTTCGATTTTCGATAGATCCAAAATATCTGTGATCAGAGCCAGCAAATGGCGACCATTCCGCTCAATGGTCTCCAGAGCATTGCGTTGCTCCTCCGTCACAGGGCCAAACATATCCTCTTTCAAGCATTCCGTAAAACCCAGAACGGAGTTGAGGGGCGTGCGCAATTCATGGCTCATGATCGCCAGAAAATTACTTTTTGCCCGATTTGCCTTTTCCGCATTACTGGCCGCTTGCAGAGCCGCTTCTTGGCTTCTTGCCAATTCATAGGTTCGCTTTTCTACCAACAGGTTCACCAAAATGGAGTTGCGAATTTGGGCGATCGAAAAAGCCCCCGTTAACCCCGTAATGAAAAACCCAGAAAGCAACACCACCATGGGTTCATTGGTACTTAATTCGCGAATATAAGCTTCCGTCGCCCAAAACCGAATTTCCCAAGCTCGTCCCCCAAAGCGAATCATTTGCTCTCGGGCCATGTAGGCATTTTTATTCTGTTGAGTCTCCTGAAGGTTAGACTGGTACAGCGTTTCCGAAAGCGGCTGATCATACAGGGTAAATTCAATTCCCTTGGAAACTAAATTCCGAAAAGAAGTTTCCAGCAAATCCCCCACTCGGAAAACAACAGATAAATAGCCAGACAGAGATTTTTGCCGATCGGCTGTGGTGGTTGGCAGCGGCAATTCATAAACCGGTAAATAGAGAATTACGCCCTGCTGTTGACCCGTTTCTTGGGCCAGTTTAATTGGCGGTGTGGCCGTTAAGCCGCCAGAGTCCCGAGCCAGCTCTAGAGTCCGAAGACGGCGACTTTCTGACCCTAAGTTGAACCCAAAAGCACGCTGATTTCCATTCAGCGGCTCGATATACAACACGGGGTAATAGGTTTCCCGATCGCGATCAGGAATCAGCCGATTATTTTCATCTCGTTGTTGAAATTGAAAGTTCACAAAGCCTTCTTCGCGAATGTAGGCTTCATATTTCGCCCGATCGCCCCGTTTCACCACCGGATTCCAACCAACGGCTTGGATGCCTCGAACTCGCTCAAAATAGGGATCCGTAAAGATTTTGAACTGTTGCCGACTCACCGGAATCAAACCCCGATCGCGGTCAGCCGTATCAAACAGCCCTTGCAAACTAAAGAGAATTTGCGTGGCCTTGTCCAAATTCTCGTGTAGCCGTTGAGTAATAATTTCCGTATCATTTTCAAACACAGCATAGAGGCGCTGTCGTTCCGCATTTTTTGTGATTTGAAAAGCCAAAATGGTGGAGATTAAAACCAACAAAGCTGGCAGAATATAGGACGCAAATTGTCGATCACGGTTAGACTCACGGTGTAGCTTCAAGACAATGCGTTGGCGCTTGAGCATATACACGATGCCAACGGGCAAAACCGCCAAAACTCCCAACGAATCACCAATCCACCAATTCCACCAAGACTCCAAAAACTGAGACCCAGTGATGGAATGGCTGGCGAGCAACACACCATTGCCCACCGTTGCTCCCACCATGCAACTGATGGGCCCCGCTAACACCAGTAGCGCCAGAATTCCTAAAAATTCTTCTCGCCAAATGGGATGCTTAAACAGTTTTTGTAATAAAACATTGCCAACATAGGCTTGCAAAATTGCGCCCAGAGCAATGCCAGCTCCCACCAAAACAATGCTGAGATTAATCGTGCCGATCGCCCTTGTGCCGATCAACACATTCAGGACAAAAGACCCTAGCCAAATGCCTAAATAGGAATATTTTTTCCAATACAAGGCAGCCAGCAAGGCGATCCCCGCTGCTGGCCAAACCGGCGAAGCATAGCCCGGTGGAATGGCAAAATAGCCCGACAATAAGCCGGTTCCACAATAGGCAACCGCAACTACGGCTGTCTTTTTCCAGAAGTCTCTAACACATCGTCTAATAACATCAGAAAGTTTCATGGGAGATGAACAGTTCAGTGTTGATCGATATCCCCTCTTCCTGATGGCTAAAAACTCTAATGCTTTCGATAACTATTGATAGCGTTGGTAGTGTTGATAGCCGCAGGCTGAATCTCGACGTTTAGAATTTTGACGTTTAGACGTTCAGACGTTTAAGCGTTTATAAGATGCTGCTTCCCCTTCAGCATTCACCCGATCGGTTCGCTAACTAGGCACTAGTGCTATCTGATCGAACGGGGAGCGAGATTGAATGACGATGGTTCCAACTGCCACGATCTTATCAGACTGGTTCAGAAGCTGTTGGCGCACTCAGGATCCATATTTGCGGTTAATGTGCGCAATTCAGGCTCCTATCTTCGATTTGAGGCACTTTTTAGCTCAATTGGCAGGGCCATCCCAACTTTTTCCAAGGGGCTTCTAAGGGGCGATCGCCCAGTTGAACTATCTACCAACGGTTTTCAGTCCTCGATTAAGACGCTCGGATTCGCCGATGCATCCACACAAACTCAGGGCTGCAATCCGCAATCATCCAACCAAACCCAACATTCCCAAAACACCCCCCAAACCAATCAAAAGGGGAGCAGCAAAACCACTCCCCTTTCCAGCAAGATTCAGTTGTGTTGTTGGCTCGATCGAGCGATCGAGCCAAGGCAGGTTTAGCCGTTGATTGCCGGAGCTTGCAGGGCAACCGGAGCTTCAGCGCCAGCAGCCAGATCCAGCGGGAAGTTGTGAGCATTACGCTCGTGCATCACTTCCATACCCAGGTTGGCGCGGTTGATCACGTCAGCCCAGGTGTTGATCACGTGACCTTGCGAGTCAACAACCGATTGGTTGAAGTTGAAGCCGTTCAGGTTAAACGCCATCGTCGAGATACCGAGTGCAGTGAACCAGATACCCACAACCGGCCAAGCACCCAAGAAGAAGTGCAGCGAGCGGCTGTTGTTGAACGAAGCGTATTGGAAGATCAAACGACCGAAGTAGCCGTGGGCTGCAACGATGTTGTAGGTTTCTTCCTCTTGACCGAACTTGTAGCCGTAGTTTTGGCTTTCCACTTCCGAGGTTTCACGCACCAGCGAGCTGGTCACCAAGGAGCCGTGCATTGCCGAGAACAGCGAGCCACCAAACACACCAGCAACGCCCAACATGTGGAAGGGGTGCATCAGAATGTTGTGCTCAGCTTGGAACACCAACATGAAGTTGAAGGTGCCCGAGATGCCCAAAGGCATACCGTCAGAGAACGAACCTTGACCGATCGGGTAGATCAG
>NZ_JACJSP010000020.1 GCF_014698235.1 Limnothrix sp. FACHB-406
GCTACTAGATAAATTGCGATATTTGCAAGTTGTACTCGGTCGCTATGGCTCAATCAGTCATTGGAGCTATGATTTACTGCCAGAAACTCTTGTTGCCTAGAATATGAAGTTTTGTGTTTAGATTCAACACTTCTGGATCAAGACAGCAAGATAAAGATAGAATAAGTATAAGCTTCTGACGATTCATTGTAACCACTTCATCAGTGGCTTTTCTTTGCTTTTTTGCCCTTCAAGAATGCGCCTCAAAAGGTGGCATTGCCTTTTGCGTGGCTTTTTTCATGATTTTTTCAGGGCTGTTTGGATGGCTGCTGGGATGCCCTTGATGGGTGAGTCCTGAATTCCTGGTGTTGAGTAGTTTGGCAAACGTTGCTCAACACGATCGCCCACAAGCCACGACCAATACCCTGTTCAAAATCACTGCCCGATCGTTGCTCTGGTGACCCAATGGGGAATGGCGATCCGGCTCGAAATCAAGCTTCTTTCGCTCAATCTTCTCTCTAAAGTTAGGTTCATGACCAATTCCCAGGCAATTGCAGCCAATTCAGAACCCATTCGACGATTAGCGACGGGCAAGGCAGAATCGCCAGCCCGGCCGTTTGATCCCGGATCGTTTCTAGTTTTGGTGGTTGATGATGTCAGCCAAAATGTGCGCCTGTCGATCGAAATGCTAGATCAGGCGGGCTATGAAACCACATTTGCCATGACGGGAGCCGAAGCGTTGATGAGGGTGCGATCGGCCCAACCGGATTTGATTTTGCTGGATTTGATGATGCCGGGAATGAGCGGTTTGCAACTGTGCGATCGCCTGAAAGAAGATCCGATTCTGCGGGATATTCCCGTGTTGTTTGTCACGGCCAGCAACGAAGAAACCCACATGCTCGAAGCCTTCCAGCTTGGCGCTGTGGACTACATCACCAAGCCCTTTCGATCGGCGGAACTCCTGGCCCGGGTGCGGGTGCATTTGGAACTCAAGCAAGCACGAGATCGCCTCAGTCAGGCCCTGAATGCCCTGCAACGAACCCACGCCCAACTGCAAAGCGCCTACACCGAATTGGGCCGCTTGGCCACCACCGACCCCCTGACCGGTTTAGCCAATCGTCGGCATTGGATGACCCTGGCCAAAAAGGAATTTCAGCGCAGTTGTCGCTACCAACATCCCCTTTCGGTGTTGATGTTGGATTTGGATCACTTCAAGGCCGTGAACGATACCTATGGCCATGCCGTGGGCGATTTGGCCTTGGCCACGGCCACCCAAGCCGCCAGCAGCATTCTGCGAACTCAGGATTGTCTGGGGCGCTATGGGGGTGAGGAATTTGTGATGTTGTTGCCGGAGACCGATGCGGCGGCCGCGGCGATCGTGGCGGAACGGATTCGCAAGGCGATCGCCGATCCGACTATCACCAGTTTGCCCAGCGCCCCGGGCTTAACCCTCACGGTCAGCATTGGCGGCACAAGTTGCCAGTCCACTGACACCTCGATCGAGGCGGCCTTGAACCGGGCCGATCGGGCCCTCTACCAAGCCAAAAACCGGGGCCGCAATCGAGTGATGATGGTGTTGTAGCGGCCCGATTGTTTACGGTTGATTAACCTTCGGCAAGGGCCCACTGCTGGCCGAGGTGCGATAAACTGTTACGAAATGTAAAACTCAAAACGTAACAATTCAGGAACAAACCATGACTCAACCACAACCGACCACCACCCCCAACCTCGAAGAACCCAAATTTGGCTTCAATGACTATGCTGAGCGCCTGAATGGCCGCGCCGCCATGGTGGGTTTCCTGCTGGCTTTGGCGATCGAGGCGGTGACGGGTCAAGGGCTGTTGGCTTGGTTGGGCCTGCTGTAGGGGCCTGCTGTTGTCCGTTGCTTGGCAACCTGCTGCAACTGGTTGAGCTTGTTGAGCGGGATTTGCCAAGCCTCATCCTTTGCGAAATGCTTTGTGAAATTAAGGGCGCAGCCCCTGCCCGATCGCTCGGTTCAAGAGGCGGGTGGGTGTGGCTGTGTCCCTTCCGTGGGCTGCGCATGAGTCGATTCCACAACCGCAGACTCCACAGCCGCAAATGTGGAAGGTTGTTGAAGGTCTTTTTTGAAGGTCTATTGATAGCAGCAGAAAAAATTTCTAGCAGCAGAAAGGTTTATACAATCAGAATTAGGGGCGACATGGCTAGGAATTAGCCATCGTTTGGGGATCACCCTTGGGATCAAAAGCGCTGAGGACTAAACCGATGGGTAAGCGTTGGCCGCGGCTGTTGCAGCAACGATATCGACGAGAGCCGATCGCCGCCTTCGTGCTAACCATGGGCCTGGTGCAGGTGACGATCGGGGGAGCGGATAGCGATGCGGGTTTGGCCGCTTTGGGGCTAATCTTTTTGGGCACGGCCGCCGCTCTCTATTGGCTGAAATATTCCGCGCGTGTGATTGACGCGGCCCGATCGCCCCGCATGACCTACCGCAGTTCCTCCGCCAGTCGCTTGCCCGTTTTGCCCGCCGCTCCCCGGCTAACCTCGGTTTACGGAGACCCGGTTTACACAGATCGATCGCGATCACCCCTGCCGCCCTTGCGCCTCCGCGATCGCCCCAATTCTGCCGACTAGCCCTTGTCGCCAGCCTCCGCGATCCCCCAGCCCTCTTGCAAGGGCGAATCCAGAACTCTGAGCGAATCATCGTCCCGATCGAGCCGCATTGCATGAGCGATCTTTGCACCATCAGCCGTCGTGTCCAGTTTTCCGCAAGCTACCGTTACTGGTTGCCGGAACTGACGGAGGCGGAAAATCATCGGCGGTTCGGGATCGCCGCTCGATCGCCCGGCAGCACCTTCACGCTTTGGGTGCAAGTCCAGGGGCCGATCGATCCCTTTGGCATGGTGGCCAACCTATCCACCACCATCAAACGCGCCCTGCAACGGGAAGTGCTGGAACCCTTGCACGGAGCCAACCTCAACCAAATTTGGCCAGAATTTGCCAACACCCTGCCCACCAGCGAGTGGGTGGCCCAGGTGCTGTGGCAGCGTTTGAGCCAATGTTGGCAGCGGCAGGGCTTGCAACTGCGGCAAGTGCAACTGTCGCCCGATCCCGGTTTAGTTGTGGAATATCGAGGGCAAGCTATGGAAGCTCATCTAACGGTTCATACCCACTTCAGCGCCGCCCATCGTTTGGCTCTGCCAACCCTGACTTTGGCTCAAAATAGCGAAATTTATGGCAAATGTTCCCGCCCCAGTGGCCATGGCCACAACTATCAATTGTGGGTGACGGTGCGCGGTCAAATTGACCCTAGAACAGGGATGGTTGTTGAACTCAACCGGCTCCACGATCTCATTGAAATGCAAGTGGTGGAGCAGCTTGATCACACCTTTTTGAATCAGGATATTGCCTACTTTCAAGACATTGTGCCCACGGCGGAAAATATTGCCGTTTATATTCGCGATCAACTGCTAGAGCCATTGCGAGAATTGGGAGTGCAGTTGGTCAAAATTCGGCTGGATGAAACCGAAAATAATTCCTGTGAAGTGTATGTGCAAACGGAGGCTCCGTGGGTCGATCGCCCCGTTACCAGCGCGATCGACCAAGGAAAAACGGCGGGCGTGGGTGCAAACTAGGGCAGTCCGTGCCAGCTATTCAAACCGCATTATTCAAACCGCACCGCCGTGCCACTGACCGCCACCATCAACATGCCACCGCCGTTGGACAGGCTAATGGTTTCATAATCAATATCAATGCCAATGATGCCGTTCGCTCCCAATTCCGCAGCGGCGGCTTTCATTTCATTCATCGCGATGTCTTTGGCCTTGCGCAGTTCTTTTTCGTAGGAACCCGATCGCCCGCCAATCACGTCTCGGATGCCAGCGAAAAAGTCCTTGAAAATGTTCGCCCCCAAGATCGCTTCTCCACTGACCACGCCGTAATAGGAGATGATGCGCTTGCCTTCGAGGCTGGAGGTTGTGGTTAGCAACATAGTGTGATTAGGAATTCCGGTGATCGGTTCTTTTGTTGGGTTTTGCTTGATCTCATCCCTGTTGTAGCAAGATTGGTGGGTGATCGACCGAGGGGTTGTGGGGGACTGGTCACGGGTTTTGGTGACTTTCACAGAAAAAACCAAGCCGCTCGATCGGGTCAATGGCCACTTAATTGCCACGAATGGCGGAACATTTTGCTTGAATGGCCCGCAGATGTTGCACGGGGTCTCAACCATGCTGGTACGAAAGTTGGGCGATTGCGAAGAATTTGTGGCGGGCGACAATTCGATTTTGCGGGAGTTGTTGTACCCCGATAAGCAGCCGATCGACCTGCGCTATAGCTTGGCCCATGCGATTTTGCCCGTGGGCGAAACCTCGCTGCCCCACTCCCTGACTACCTCAGAGGTCTACTACATCATGGCGGGGCGGGGAGAAATGCACATCGATGGCGAGGTGCAAATCATTGAGCCAGGGGATGCGGTTTATATTCCGCCCAACGCTAAACAATTCGTGCGCAGCTTGGGGCCCGAGCCGCTGACCTTCATCTGTTTGGTGGATCCGGCCTGGCGCAAGGAAGATGAAACGGTTTACGGGAGCGAATCCTAGGGCTTGTTATCAAGTCGCCCACAACCCTGGCTCCACCGCTGACCGACCGAGAGGGACAAGGGGCTTAAGCCCCTTGTTACGCCGCTTGGGGCATGGAAAATCAACTGTTTTCGTTGAATCCCAGGAAATGAAGACAGACCCTGACGACCTGTGCCAGTTACAGGAGCGATCGGGAACAGGCGGGTTGCTATTTTTGGTAAAAATTACTATAAATAAATTGACCGGCCACCCGTCAACGGCCAGAGCGGTGTGACTGCCTCAAGATCCCTCCTGGCGATCGCCCGATCGATCGCTTCCCCAGTTATGTTGACCCTCACCACGCCCGACTTGGGGCCCGCAACCCTGGACGCTCAAGTGGGCAACAGCGCCCTGCTGACGGATTTGTATCAGTTAACAATGATCGCTTGCTATTGCGATCGGGCGGTGGAGCAACAAACCGCCAGTTTTGAGCTGTTTACGCGCCGGTTGCCCGATGGGTTTGGCTACTTGGTGGCCATGGGACTGGAACAGGCCCTGCAATACCTGGAGCAGTTTCAGGTCAGCGCGTCCCAACAGGCACAACTGCGGGCCACGGGGCTGTTTGACCATGCGCCCGATCGATTTTGGGACTTGTTGGCGACGGCTCGGTTTACGGGAGACTTGTGGGCCGTGCCCGAAGGAACCGTGGTGTTTGCCCATGAACCGCTGCTGCGAATTGAGGCTCCCCTCTGGCAAGCCCAGTGGGTGGAAACCTATTTGCTGAATGTGCTGAACTATCAAACCCTGGTGGCCACGCGATCGGCTCGGTTGCGGGATGTGGCGGGCGATCGGGCGCAAATTTTGGAATTTGGCACAAGGCGGGCCTTCAGTCCCCAGGCGGCCCTGTGGGCGGCGCGGGCGGCCTTGGCGGCCGGCTTGGATGCCACTTCTAATGTGGAGGCGGCGTTGCAATTGGGGCGACAACCGGCGGGCACGATGGCCCATGCCCTGGTGATGGCCCTGGGTGCTTCCATGGGGTCGGAGCTGGCGGCGTTTGAGGCTTTTCAGGGACTGTTTCCCCATGGGGCGCTGCTGGTGGATACTTTTGACCCGGTGCGGGCGATCGAACAGTTGGCGGAGCGAGTGCGGGCCGGCGGGGCCCCCGTGCCGGCCATCCGGTTGGATTCGGGAGACTTGGTGAGCCTGTCACAGCTAGCGCGCGATCGATTGCCGGGAACGCAAATTTTGGTCAGCGGTGATCTGGATGAAGCGGAAATCGATCGCCTACGGGCGGCCGGTGCTGAGATTGATGGCTATGGGGTAGGCACAAAGTTGGTGACTGGCCAGCCGGTGAATGGGGTTTATAAATTAGTGGAGTTGGCGGGGCAACCGGTGGCCAAAGGCTCCAGTGGCAAGGCCACCTATCCGGGCCGAAAACAGGTGCTGCGCGATCGGGACGAGGCGGGCCGTTGGTTGGGCGATCGGCTGGTGTTGGCCGATGAAGTGTCCCGATCAGAGCTGGGATTGTTGCGGCCCGTGATGCGTGCGGGACAACGGCTGACGGATCCAGAATCCCTGCTGACCATTGCCCAACGCACCCGATCGCAGGTTCAAAGCCTTCCGGAGGCGGTGCGATCGATCCATGACCCAACCCCAGTGCGGCCGGAACTGTCGCCTGCGCTACAATCGCTCACGACTCGGGTGCATCAGTCGCTCCAAGCTGCTTCCTAAGCTGCTTCTTAAGCTGCTTCCCAAACTGTTTCAAGGCCAGCACCCCAGTGGTTGCCAATTCCGCTCCATCAACCCGTCATTTTCTACAAACCTGTATTCCTGCCGTTGTTTTGGCGGCCAGAATCCCATGATGTCGATCGCGTTGTTTGGAACCAGTGCAGATCCCCCAACCTATGGCCATCAGGCGATTGTTGCTTGGTTGGCCCAACGGTTCGATCGGGTTGCGGTTTGGGCTGCGGACAATCCCTTCAAAAGTCATCGCGCTCCCCTCGACTGTCGCACGGCCATGTTGCGGGTGCTGATCGAGTCGATCGAACCACGGCCCGCCCATGTGCAGGTTTGTCCAGACCTGAGCCACCCGCGCACGGTGGTGGTGTTGGAACGGGCCCGGGAACGCTGGCCCCACGCCCAGTTCAGCCTAGTCATTGGGTCAGATTTGGTGGCCCAACTGCCCCGGTGGTATCGCTCGGCGGACATTCTGCAATTTGCCCAATTGCTGGTGATTCCTCGGCCGGGCTATCCCTTGGAAACGGCCGCGATCGAACATTTAGCCGACCTGGGAGCCAGGGTGCAGGTGGCTGACCTCAGCAGCCCCGCCAGTTCTTCCACCGCCTATCGGGAAGCGGGCGATCGCAACAGTATCCCCCCCGAAATTGAAGCCTATATTCGGGGTGAGCAGCTTTACCTATGGCAGAACGTCGGCTAGGTTCCCATCGCCTCAATGCAAAACTCAGTGCCAAGCTTAGTGCCCAACAGAGCACCAAACAGAGCGCCAAACAGAGTGCCAAACAATCGCCTGCTCCCCTGGCGGGCGATTCCCTTGCCGATTTCAAAGTAGGAGTTGATAACGTCATTTTTTCCGTGGACAGCGACAAGCGCCGACTATTGGTGTTGCTGGTGATGCGGCAACACGAACCCTTTGCCGGTTGTTGGAGCTTGCCCGGAACCTTGGTGCGCCAAGGCGAGGCCCTGGAAGCGGCGGCCTATCGCGTCTTGGCGGAAAAAATTCGCGTCCGGCATCTGTACCTAGAGCAGCTTTATACCTTTGGTGGGCCCGGCCGCGATCCCCGGGAAGCCGCCGACAGTTTTGGGGTGCGGTACTTGTCCGTCAGCTACTTTGCCCTGGTGCGCTATGCGGAGGTGGAGGCGATCGCGGATTTTGCCACCGATGGGGCGATCGGGATTGCTTGGTATCCGTTCGATCGCCTGCCGGAACTGGCTTTTGATCACGATCGAATTGTGCAATACGGCTATCAACGCTTGCGCAACAAATTGGAATACAGCCCGATCGCCTTTGATGTGTTGCCGGAATCCTTCACCCTCAGCGATCTTTATCAGCTTTACACCATTGTTTTAGGCGAAAACTTTTCAGACTATTCCAACTTCCGCAGCCGCTTGCTGAAGCTGGGAATTTTGTTGGACACGGGCGTGAAGGTGTCGCGCGGTGCTGGTCGTCCGGCTAGTCTTTATCAATTTGATGCGATCGCCTTTCAACAATTGGAAAATAAGCCCCTCGTTTTTGTCTAAATCTTGGGCGAAATCCTGGTCTAATAGTCAAAATCGCCTGCAAAGACCCTGCCAAAAACGCCGATGACTGCGCCCAGTAACTCCCCCGATCTTGACCAGTTGCCGGCCGATCAAGCCAAGCAACCGGCCCAGCCTTGGTTTTGGCTCCTGTGGGCCGGCTTCACGCTCTATGCTTTCCTGCTGGCCCCGCCCGATCGCCCGGACACCTTGGATTTGATCATTCGCCTTTCGACGGGTCAAGTATCCGGCGAAAATCCGCTCATTGTGGCTCTTTTTAACCTGATGGGCATTTGGCCGCTGGTTTACTGTTGCTTGCTGTTTGCCGATGGGCGGGGGCAACCGGTGCGTGCTTGGCCCTTTGCGATCGGGTCAATGGCATTGGGAGCCTTTGCCCTGTTGCCTTACCTGGCCCTGCGGCGATCGAACCCACAGTTCACGGGCGAGCGATCAGGTCTGATTCGAGTCTGGGATTCCCGTTGGCTGGCTTTGGGTCTCGCGGTTGGGGCGATCGGGCTGCTGGGTTGGGGCCTGTCCCAAGGCAACTGGTCAGATTTTGGACAACAGTGGCAAACCAGCCGATTTATCCATGTGATGAGCCTCGATTTTCTGATGCTTTCCCTGCTGTTTCCTGCCCTGGTGGGCGATGATTTGGCTCGGAGAGGTTGGTATCAGCAAACCATTTGGCAATGGCTAACATTTTTGCCTTTGGTGGGGCCTTTGGCTTACCTTAGCCTTCGCCCACCGATTCAGGTGACGAATGAGTAACTAGCAATTATGGTGGGGGTGAACCTGGTTGGCTTTCAGCAAATTTCTGAAGTCTCTTCAGGGCTTTTTCAGAATTTTTCAGAATTTTTTTGAATTTTATAAACTTTGCAAATTCCGTTGAAAGCTTCAATCCCTTTCGGGCTGTTTCAGCATCTTTTGGAAGAGTGTTTTAACCCATGAAACGTCGCCATTTAATGCAGTCGATCGGGCTAGGCTCCATGACGGCCACTGCTGCCGCCTGTGCCCCCAAACCCAGTGGTGGCCCGCCCGTTGCCGCCGACCTACCTAGAATTCAGTGGCGGGCGATCGCCAGTTGGCCCAAAGCCCTCGACACCATTTTTGGTGGCTTAGTCAGCATCTGCGATCGGGTCAAAGAACTCAGCGACGGCCGATTCATCATCACGCCCCACACCGCCGGAGAAATTGTGGGCGCACTGGAAGTGATGGACGCAGTACAGCTCGGGGCGGCTGAATGTGGTCACAGTTCCAGCTATTACTATTTGGGCAAGCATCGAGGACTCGCGTTTGGCACTTCAGTGCCCTTTGGCCTCACGGCTCAACAACAAAATGCTTGGCTCTATGCTGGCGGCGGCTTAACAGCTTTGCAAGCCATTTATCGCAGCTTCAATATTATTAACTTTCCCGCTGGCAACACGGGAACCCAAATGGGGGGCTGGTTTAAACGCGAAATTCAAACCCTCAGTGATTTACAAGGTTTGAAAATGCGAATTCCTGGTCTTGGTGGCGAGGTGATGTCGCGATTGGGGGTGAATGTGCAGGTGTTGCCCGGTAGCGAAGTGTTCTTGGCACTCGATCGGGGAACCATTGATGCGGCCGAGTGGGTTGGCCCCTATGACGATGCGAAATTGGGACTGAACCGCGCCGCCCGTTTCTATTACTATCCCGGTTGGTGGGAACCCGGCAGCACACTCGATTTCTTTGTCAACTTAGAAGCCTGGAACCGATTACCAAAAGCCTATCAACAGATGATTCAACTGGCAGCCCAAGAAGCCAACTATGCCATGTTGTCAAACTATGAAGCCCTCAACGCGGCAGGCCTCAAAACTCTCATTGCCAGTGGCACACAACTGCGGCCCTATTCCGCCGAAATTTTAAAACAAGCCAAAACGGAAACAGAAGCACTGTTTGCAGACTTAGCCCAGCGAGATGCAAACTTCAAGGCCATTTATGAACCTTGGAAAACCTTTCAACAATCGGTGATTGCTTGGAACAACACCAATGAATGGGTTTTTGCGGAAGCGGTTAAACCTTGAACGATCCAATCTTGCCTTTAAATCTTTCAAATCCTTTAAATTTTCCCCGTTTAAACCTATGCAAACTATGCAGAATTGGCAACGGTGGCTTCAACAGCAACTCCCTCCCTGGTTACGGCTGGCTCGCCAAATCGATCGCTGGAATTTTCGCTTGGGCCAAGCCATGGGCTGGTTGGTGGTGGCCATGCTGGCGATCGGGTCTTGGAATGTGATTGGTCGCTATTTGGGCCGGGCGATCGGGCAAAATCTCACCTCCAACACCAGCATTGAGTTGCAGTGGTATCTCTTTAGCGGTGTGTTTTTGCTCGGTGCTGCCTACACAATGCAGCGGAATGGCCATGTGCGGGTAGATGTGTTCTATAAAAATTGGTCGCCCCGCACCCAGGCGATCGCCAATTTAGTTGGAACCGTTCTGTTTCTAATGCCCTTTTCGGCTTTGGTTTTGATGGCTTCTTGGCAATGGACAGCCAATGCTTGGATGGTTCAGGAACTCTCGCCCGATCCCGGTGGTTTGCCGCGCTATCCCATCAAAGGATTGATTTTAATTAGTTTTGTGGTTTTGATGATTCAGGGCGTTTCAGAAATCATTAAAAACTTGGCAATCATTGCCGGTTTAGGCACAGATCTCTCGTCGCAGCCGATCGCCCACTCGATCGCCCCCCATCAACCTAGCCAACCATCGGCCAGCCAAGCATCGGAGAACCCCTCGGAAAACTCATCGGAGGGCGATCGCTAATGGAAACCCTTGGATTTGACTGGCTGGGGCCCCTCATGTTTTTGGGGGCGCTGCTCTTTTTATCCCTCGGCTATCCCGTCGCCTTTTCCTTAGGTGGGGTTGCCATCGTTTTCGCCCTGATTGGAATCAATGTCGATGCGTTTGAGCCAAGCTTTTTAGCTGCCTTGCCCAGCCGCATTTTTGACATTATGAAAAACTACACGTTGCTGGCCATTCCTTATTTTATTTTCCTAGGATCCGTTCTGGAAAAGTCAGGAATTGCCGAGCAACTTTTAGAAACCGTCGGTATTTTGTTCGGCCGCTTGCGGGGTGGCTTGGCCCTGGCGGTGGTGGTGGTGGGGGCGATGCTGGCGGCCACAACGGGAGTCGTGGCGGCAACGGTCGTGGCCATGGGTCTCATTTCCCTGCCCATCATGCTGCGCTATGGCTACAATCGCGAGCTGGCCACGGGGGTGATTGCCGCTTCTGGAACCTTGGGGCAAATCATTCCGCCCAGTGTGGTGCTGGTGGTGCTGGGCGACCAACTGGGGGTTTCGGTGGGCAATCTGTTCCTGGGGGCAGTGATTCCCGGCCTGATGATGGCGGGGGCCTTTGCCTTGCATGTGTTGCTGGTGGCCTTTTTGAAGCCGGAAGCCGCGCCGGCCCTGCCGCCGGAGGTTTGCCAAATGCCGCGCCGAGAATTGCGGCAACGGGTGGTGCAGTCCATGTTGCCCCCGTTGGTGCTGATTTTGTTGGTGTTGGGGAGCATTTTCTTTGGCATTGCCACCCCCACGGAGGCGGGCGCGGTGGGTTCCTTGGGGGCGATCGCCCTGGCCTTGTTGAATCGCCAATTCAGTTGGGTTGCCCTGCGGGACTCCTGCGAAGCCACCCTGCGCATTTCCAGCATGGCCCTATTTATTTTGATTGGCTCCACGGCCTTCAGTTTGGTTTTTCGGGGTCTCCACGGCGATCGGTTCATGTTCGAGGTTCTGTCGAACCTGCCGGGCGAGGGAGTGGGTTTCTTAGCCCTCAATATGTTGGTGGTTTTCCTGTTGGGGTTCTTTATCGACTTCTTTGAAATCGCCTTTATTGTGGTTCCGATTTTTGCCCCCGTTGCCAAAGCCCTTGGGTTTAATATGATTTGGTATGGGGTGATTTTAGGGGCGAACTTGCAAACTTCTTTCCTCACGCCACCCTTTGGATTTGCCCTGTTTTATCTACGGGGCGTTGCGCCTGCCATTGTCAAAACGGAGGAGCTATATCGGGGGGTAATTCCTTTTATTTGTCTGCAACTGCTGGTGTTGCTGATTATTATTCTGTTCCCGGATTTGGTGATGTGGTTACCATCTCTCAGCTTCGATTGATTAGACAGTAGGCCTCTTTCGCAAATCAGTAAAAAGCCTTCATCCTCTTCTCAAAATAGGCTGATCGACGCTCATTTCTTAGTATCGCGACTGCCTTAATTCTCTGGGTCAAAGCCGCAGAGCCAGTCGTCATATCATAACAAGGGGCTTAAGCCCCTTGCTGCCTAACGAGCTGGTAACCTTGCTGCCTAACGAGCTGGTAACCTTGCTGCCTAACGAGCTGGTAACCTTGCTGCCTAACGAGCTGGTAACGTTAATAGTCATTCGACGGGAAAACCAGGCAAAGAAATTTAGGAATTCAGGGCTGGGCGATCGCGCTGTTGATCCTGCCGAGAATACACTTGACCATCATCCCAAAGGCCAACCAAAGCCGTGATTAAAGCTTTAGCAAAACCCATGCAGTAGCAGCCAAACCGTACCAATACTTTTAGGGGTGAACCGCTCTTGTAGCAGGGGGGATGACCCAAAACATGGCAGTCAAACAGTTTGGCAAAAAAGCGAATCTGTTGCCCAAGGCTGAGGTGTTTAAATCCGAGCCAAAAATGGTTGTGATAAAAGGTGGTTTGGTAGCCGATCGAACGGGTGCTGATGTCATGGCAACCGCCGGTTTCTTCGCCTAAATGCACCAAATGGGCGGCGGGGTCATACCAAATTTTGAAGCCGGTTTTACGCAGGCTTAAGCAAAAGTCGGACTCTTCGCGAACAGCGCTGCCCCGATAGCGCTCATCAAACCGCAGGCCGTGCTGCACAAACAGGTTGCGGCGAAAGGACATGTTACAACCTCGGGCAGTGATCACCGGTTGGGGCTGGGTGGCCCGCACGAGGTCAATGTGATACCAGGCGATCGCGGGGTCAGAGGCTTCCGGCACTTGGTAATCAAATTCGCCCACATGTTTGGTGCATTCTTGCTCCAATTTCATGCGATCGAACACGCGCCCGGCCACCGCTCCAATCTGGGGATCGCCATAGTTCGCCACATGAGCCGCAATGAAACCTGGCTCCAGGCGCACATCGTCATCAATAAAAATCAGAATTTCACCGCTCGATCGCCGGGCCGCAAAGTTTCGGGCCCCTGGCAAGCTCGCCCACCGCAGGCGATGCCATTGGATTTTGCCCCCATCGGCCCATTGGGCCAGTTTCGCTTCGGTTTCGGGCAGGTGCTGCGGGGTTTGGTCAACGACGATCACTTCAAAATCAGGATAGTCCTGGGCTAGAACATCCTCGATCGAGGTGCAAAGCACTTGTTCGCGCCCGTAGGTGGGCACAATGACTGAAACCTTTGGCAACTGGGAAACCTGACTCATATCCGCAACCGTGGGGGGATGGCTAGGATGGCTGGAGCGATTCGATCGAACCGTAAATCTTAATCCAAGAGCATCCGAGCGTTGTCCGGTGAAGGGCCGCTAGGGGCGGGGGCGGTCAACATACCGCGCCGCGAGCGCCCCGCCGATGAACCCAAAAAGATGCATTTGCCAGGACACGCCCGAGCGCAACGGTAGCACCCCAAAAATCAAACTGCCATAGAGGCTGAAAATAAAAATCGAAAGCAAAATGCCGCTGGCGCTGCGTTCAAACCAACCCCGAAACAGCACATAGCTGAGATAGCCAAACACCAAACCACTTGCGCCGATGTGGATGGAGTTGCTGGGGCCAATCAGCCAGGTTCCCAGACCGCTAATTAGGGCGATCGCGCCGGTCACTTTCCAAAAGGTTTCGCGCCCACGCACCAACACCAACCAACCCAGCACCCCCAGGGGCACGGTGTTGGCCATCAAATGGGCCAGGTCGCCATGGAGCAAGGGGGCAAAGACAATCCCCCGCAGGCCGATGACATTGCGGGGAACAATGCCCAACACATCGAGATAGCCCCGGAAAACGAACTGATCAACAATTTCCAGCAGCCACAGGAGGCCAATCAGCGATGCCAAAAATCGCCCTTGGGATTTGAGTTCTTCGGTCACATGCTCAAGGAGTGATTACTGAAGTTGACGACTGGAAAGGATTCCCAGAGGAACGCCATTGGAAAGGAGCACGGTGCGCGTTTTCCACTATAGCCAGGATAGCGAACGGAACCGTCGGTAGGGGGCGCGATCGGGCGATTGTTGCGGTGTGCTGAATTCGAGGTGATGGCGATTGGGCGATCGACCGTTTTGGAAATCTGTCCCGCACAATCGCTAGTGAGATGGAAATGTTGGCTAGGCTGAAGACAGCCAGGCTTTTGATTCTCTGCATTCCAACGCCTTGGCCGTCCACTGCTGCTTTTCAACGACCAATCGCCCATGGGTTCCCGGACTCAGTTCAAAATTCCAGAACCTGGGTTCAGGGTCTGCGTTGAGTTTGCCAGTTCGGGCAAGTTTCCCCTGCGCTTACCTCCTGGCCAGTCGGCCTCCGTGACCAGGGAGGATGGCAAGCGATCGCTGAAGACTTATTCGGGCCCCGTCGCCATGTTTCCTAATTGTTCTCCTCGTTTGGCTGCCCAGTTGCCCCTTGCTGTTCGATCGGGCCCTGCTGCTGCGCGTCGGTGGCGGGGACTTTGGGGCGGGGCGATCGCCCTGTGGTTGGGTTGGCCCGGCGTTGCGTTGGCTTATCTCCAGTCGATCGACCCGGTTCCCAGCCCCAGTCCCAGCCGCCCTGTGACACCCACACCCACACCAACGCGCCCGCCGACTCCGACTCCCACCCTGACTCCCAGCCCAACTCCCACCCGTCCCCCAACTCCGACTCCGACCCCAACGCGCCCACCGACTCCAACTCCCACCCCAACGCGCCCGCCGACTCCGACCCCAACTCCCACCCGTCCCCCAACTCCGACTCCCACCCCAACACGCCCGCCCGATCGCGCGGCTCCCTGCCTGAACGAGGGCGATCGCTACCGGGCCCGCATGTGTGAGTTGCGAGCTTCAGACGAGCGCTGGATTGAAATTCACCTCAGCAATCAGCGATTGATCGCCTGGGAAGGGAATAAGCCCGTTTATGCGGTGATTGTGTCCACGGGCAAACCGGGCACGCCAACTTGGCCGGGAATTTTCCGAATTCAGCGCAAGCTCCCGATCGATCGAATGCGCGGGGCCGATTACGACGTGCCCAATGTTCCCCATGTGATGTACTACCACCGGGGCTATGCGATTCACGGGGCTTACTGGCATCAGCGCTTTGGCACGCCGGTCAGCCACGGTTGCACCAATGTGGCCCCAGATCATGCCCGCTGGCTGTTCAACTGGGCCGACGTGGGCACCCCGATCGTGATCCGCCCCTAGGGATTGTCATCAAATTCCCTGAAACCCCTACTCCACCCTGAATTGATCGCTAGGGACAAGGGGCTGAAGCCCCTTGTTGTGATGATTTGGGTATGGCAGATCAACTACCTTCACTGGATGCCAGGAAATCGCGACAGGCCCTAATTCTCCCGATCAGGATTGGCTAATCAGCCTACGGACGAGAATCCTTGGTTAAATGGTCTCGAACTGTTTGGCAGCGAGAACCAAGTCATGATCTTTGTCGGGTTGATTTTGGGTGTCGTGATCGGCGGTGCGATCGCCTGGTATTTGATGCAACAGCAGGTGGCCGACCTGGAACGCCAGCAAAAGCAATATCTCGATCGGCAACGGCAAACCCTGGAGCAAGATTTTGAGGTGCAAAAGCAGACGGCTCGCAAAAACTTCGATCGGGAATTGCAAGCCCTGCAAACGGAAATTGCCCAACTGAAAGCACAAACCGCCCCCACCGCCGCACCGCCCACTCCCGATCCTGCACGCTCTGCTCCGCGCCCGGCGGCAACCGGTCAACCGGCGGCCCAGCTCCCGGATCCTTGGGGTGGAGCCGGTGCGCCCGCGCCAACGCCTGCCCCGGAACCCGCACCAGAGCCAGTTGCAGAACCAGAGCCAACGGCGGCCCCAGGGGAACCCGTTGCAGAACCCACACCGGAACCCGTGGCCGAGCCGATCGCCGAGCCAGAACCCGCCTCGGAACCCACACCGGAACCCGCGGCCGAACCGATCGCGGAGCAAGCTGCGGAACCAGTCACTGAATCGGTCACTGAACCGGTCACTGAGCCAGTCACGACTCCTGAGCCGATCGCCCCAATCGCGCCCAGCAATCAACCCAGCCCGATCGAGCAAGTGACCCAACTCGCCACCAAGGTTCGGGCGATCGGCCAGCGAGCCGAGGGCCAAAAACTGATCAACGAGCTGTTGACCTTCACCAGCAGCCCCGATGCCACCGTACGCGCCGCCGCGATCGAGGCCCTCAGCGCCGTCCACAGCCCTGAAGTGGCGAGCTGCCTCGAAAAAGCCCTCCATGATGCGGCCCCGATCGTGGTGCGAGCGGCTGCCAAAGGGTTGGAGCGCTTCAAAAGCCAAGCCCCGATCGCCCAACCGATTGAAGAATCACCGCTGCCTCCCAACGGCGGCCCCAAACAGCCCTAGGTCTGGCGATCCGGAAGCCAGCGCATGATTTCCCTTCAGTGCGATTGCTCCTCATGGGTCAAACCCCTCAATAACTGAGGACTGAAAAATAGGGAAATCAATTGTAAAGAATTTCCCGAAAATCCGGATTCATTCCAGAACTAACTGAACTCACAGGGCGGAAAGTTTTTCCTTCTGCCCTGTGTTTTATTTCATACATCATTTTGAAATGAATGTTTGATTTCGCACTTCATCGCTTGAAAGCCTTAAAATTGCGTTCATTCGTGTCGCATTTTGCACATCTTTATCCATTGCTTCACCCATTATTAAAAAAGTTGTTGTAACTTAAATTTAATCTTGTCAATTTTATGCAGAATCCTTTAAACTAATTGTAAGGATTTCAAAAAGTCCTCTACAAAAAGTCTTAACGTCTTTTGGGGCTGCTCTAGTTAGACCGCTTCCATTGGCTCATTCAAACAATTTGATTAGCCTTAATTGAGCGCATAAGTTTCTTCACAGCACTGAAGAACAGCCCACAACGATCGACCCAAATTCAAAATTCATCAGATTCGTCAGAGCTAACTCGTCACAACCAAGACAGATTTACAAGATCTGCATGATCCAATCGCTCGGATCTATCGATTCAGATCTATTGATTCGGGTCTATCAATCTAGATCTATCCATCCAGATCCATCGATCCAAATCTATCCGTTTAACCGACTCAACAGGATCAACCCTGTCCTCCGCTGCACAGCGTTGCAGGACAATGCACTGAGGGAATGCTGAGGGAAGAACCACCACAGGCGTGACTCCTTTCAACGCCCCAACCAGTTTTACGTCTGCCGGGATCGCTCCAATCAATTGAGACTTGATTGCCACTCATCATTGAGCCTCCATTGATCGCCAGGTTGTCTTCGTTGGGAACGAAGAATAGCCTTCGCATCACTTTGCATTTTGTGCCCGATCACGCGGTTAAGTCTTGCGTGCTCATGGTGCATTCAAATTCTTGAATTCCAGTTGCATTTCGCAACGACGATTAAGGTCATTCACAAATCGTTGACCTCTCAAGTCTGGTGCTGAAAACCGTCGTAGCCGTCATGCAGGGTGGCTGCCTTTCTTTGACCTATCAGCGTTGGACAGAACTCCTATGGCTCTTCAGATGTCCCCGGCCGGGATCGACCAAAACAGCGCGATCGCTCCGGAAGTTTCCACTCTCCGTTGGCGCACTGCTGCCAACACCAAAGCCATTCCCCTCAGCGGCAACAACAACATTGATGCTTTGCTGACGGTGCATATTAATAATCCGACAATCACCCAAGCGTGGAATGTGCCCCCTGGCGGGGTGATTACCTACAGTTTTCCCAATGCCAACACAGTCAATAATTTGACATCGGTTGCCCAGGGAGCCATCACCAACCCGGCAGAAATTCCCGAACCGGTGAAACAGGCCGTGCGGCAAGTGTTGCAAAACTATTCCCAAGTGATTCCGGTTCAGTTTCAAGAAGTGCCGGACGAAGTGGGCGGAACACTGCGCGTTACCTTGGGCAAGAGTCCGCAATTGCCCGATGCCTTGGCCTGTGCCTATACCCCAGGAAGCACCTATGGGGGACAGGTGTTTTTGTCGGCCAATGGAATGTTTGACCCCAACTTTTTTACGAAGGGGCCCGGCAGCGCTGGCTATGGCACTTTAATTCATGAATTGGGCCATGCCATGGGGCTGAAACATCCTCGGGAATATGGCAGTGAAGCGGGGGATGTGCCCGGTAAAGCGCCTTCCAATGTGGCGGTTTTGGCTCCAGAATTGGATCATCGCCACAACACGGTGATGTCCTACAACGGGCGGGATTTTAGCAGTTTCCAGAATTCCCGCACCCTGATGAACTACGACATTCAGTCCCTGCAATATCTCTACGGGGCTAATACCAGTTGGCGATCGGGTAATGATTTGTACACCTGGAATGCCACTTCGTTTTTAGGGGTGGAAGCCATTTGGGATGGGGGCGGAACTGACACCTTGGAAATGGGATCGTTGCCAGCCTCCGATCGCTACTATTTCGATTTGAAACCCGGCGGTTTGTTAACCACCCAAACGGGGCGCAAGGGTCGCTTTTTTGATATCTATCCCAGCTACCAACCCCTCTATCCCATGTTCGATCGGGGCAAGTCGATCGCCTTTGGGGTCACCCTGGAAAATCTCAATGGCACTGATGGAGCCGACGAGGTACTTGGCAACGATGCCGACAACGTGATTTTGGGGCGCGGGGGTAACGACAGCCTCAGCGGCGGCCTCGGTCAAGACACCCTCTGGGGCGGGTTGGACGATGATTGGCTGAGCGGCGAGGCGGGCAACGACCAACTCCAGGGCAACGCGGGCCTCGATACCCTCATTGGCGGTTTGGGCAACGACCAGCTCAACGGCGGCCGCGATGCCGACTGGCTCCAAGGGGACGCGGGCGATGATGTGCTGTTTGGTGAATTTGGGGATGACCTGTTGCTTGGGGGCGACGGAGCCGATCGATTCGTGTTGGGCACGGGCATGGGCCAAGACACGATTCAGGACTTTCAGTCGGGCATTGATGGCATTTATCTGGTCAATGGGTTGACCCCCAGCGCGATCGCCCTGCGACCCCAGGGAACGAACACGTTGGTGCAAGTGGCCAGCAGCAATGAGACTTTGGCGATCGTCACCGGCGCACTCTCGATCGCTGACTTTCACCTAGCCTGAGCACTCTAGGGGAATGTCTGAGCAGTCGCTTGCGGCACTGGCCAAGCACCATCCGATCCCGACCCGGGGCCCATGCCACAGTTCCTCTGGCTGCCCGTGGTAAAATGGGAGGCTGAAATCTCGATTTCACGGCAATTTCGCCCAACCGAGGCCGTTCTAAATGAGGCTTGCCGTCGATCTGTCCTTTGGGGCTTTTGCGCCACCACGATGCGAACGATTTGCTAGCCCTTGATGTGTACTAGCCCTTGATGTGTATTTGATCCCGAACGAAAGCCGGGCCGATCGCCCGTTTGGCCTTTCGTTTGGGGTCGTGCCGTTTTTAGGCACTTGTTTTTAGGCCATAAATTTTCAGGCACTTTCTGCACCAGAGACCTATGAGTACTGCCGAAGACCGGATTGTCGCGACCGACCTACGCCAGGAAATGTCGCGATCGTACCTGGAATACGCCATGAGCGTGATCGTGGGGCGGGCGCTGCCGGATGCCCGCGACGGTCTGAAGCCGGTACACCGCCGGATTCTGTATGCCATGCATGAGTTGGGTTTGGCGGCCGATCGCCCCTTCCGGAAATGCGCCCGGGTGGTGGGGGAAGTGCTGGGGAAATATCACCCCCACGGCGACACGGCGGTCTATGACGCGCTGGTGCGGATGGCCCAAGATTTTTCGATGCGCCACCCGTTGATTAACGGTCACGGGAACTTCGGTTCGATCGACAACGACCCGCCCGCCGCCATGCGGTACACGGAATGTCGGCTGCAAGCCCTGACCAGCGAGTCGCTGCTGCAAGACATTGAGTCGGAAACCGTTGATTTCATCGACAACTTCGACGGCTCCCAGCAAGAACCGACGGTGATGCCCGCGCGGCTGCCACAACTGTTGCTGAATGGTTCTTCCGGGATCGCGGTCGGTATGGCCACCAACATTCCGCCCCACAACTTGGGTGAGCTGGTGGATGGTCTTTGTGCCCTGATCCAGAATCCCGAAATTACCAATCAGGAACTGATCCGTTGGATTCCGGGGCCGGACTTCCCCACGGGGGCACAGATTTTTGGTACGTCGGGGATTCGGGAAGCCTACCTCACCGGGCGTGGCTCGATCACCATGCGCGGTGTGGCCAGTGTGGAGACGATCGAACGGCGCGGCGCACCCGATCGCGAGGCGATCATCATCACGGAGCTGCCCTACCAAACCAACAAGGCAGCGCTGATTGAGCGGATTGCCGAGTTGGTGAACGACAAGAAATTAGAAGGCATTTCCGACATTCGCGACGAGAGCGATCGCGACGGGATGCGGATCGTAATTGAGCTGAAGCGCGATGCCCGGGCGCAGGTGGTGCTGAACAACCTCTACAAGCACACGCCGATTCAAGCGAACTTTGGCGCGAATATGTTGGCGCTGGTGAACGGCGAGCCGCGCACCCTGACCCTGAAGGACTTTTTGCAGGTCTTTTTGGATTTCCGGGTGGAGGCGATCGAACGGCGCACCCGCTACGAACTGCGGAAAGCCGAAGAGCGCGATCACATCCTGCAAGGCTACCTGATCGCCCTCAGCAACATGGACACGATCATCGCCCTGATTCGCCACGCGGCGGACACCCCCACCGCCAAACAGGGGCTAATGAGCGATTACAGCCTCTCGGAAGCCCAAGCCGACGCGATTTTGCAGATGCAACTGCGCCGTCTGACGGCCTTGGAAGCGGACAAGATCGAGCAAGAACACCAGGAATTGCAAGCCAAAATTACCGATTTGCAAGACATCCTGGCCCGGCGCGATCGGGTGCTGACGATCATTGAAGAGGAAGTGAGCCACCTGAAGGCTCGGTTTGCCACGCCGCGCCGCACCACCATTTCCCGCGACAGCGCCCAACTGGAAGAAATTGACCTGATCGCCAACGATCGCGCCACGATCGTGATTACGGAGCAGGGCTACATCAAGCGGATGCCCGTCAGTACCTTCGAGACCCAAAACCGCGCCACCCGGGGCAAAACCGGCGCGAAGATGAAAGACGACGACGAGGTGCAGCATTTCCTGACTTGCTGCGATCGCGATCGAGTCTTGTTCTTCAGCGATCGGGGCGTGGTCTACGCCCTCAGCGCCTACCAAATTCCCGCCAGCTCCCGCGCGGCCCGAGGCACGGCGATCGTTCAACTGCTGCCAATTCCCCACGACGAAAAAATCACCTCGGTGATCGCCGTTTCGGAATTCTCGGAAGATCTTTACCTGGTGATGTTGACCCAACAGGGCTACATCAAAAAAACCGTGCTCTCGGCCTTTGGCAACATCCGCGCCAACGGTCTAATCGCCATCTCCCTGGAGGAAGGCGACCAACTGCGCTGGGTGCGCCTGACCCGCGAGGAAGACAGTATTTTGATCGGCTCCCGATCGGGTATGGCGATTCACTTCCGAGCCGATCGCGATCAACTGCGGCCCCTGGGGCGGACGGCGCGGGGCGTGCGAGCCATGAGCCTTCGCAGCGGTGATGAGCTGGTGGCGCTTGATATTTTGCCCGCCGCGATCGCCTCGCGGGTCGGTCAGGCCGGCGATGATGCGGCCGACGACAACGAGCCGATCGAGGAAACCAGCGACGACAGCACCGAAACCAGCAGCCCCGGCCCCTGGGTGTTGGTGATCACCGCTCGGGGTTACGGCAAGCGCGTGCCCGTGGAGCAATTCAAGCTCTATAACCGGGCC
This sequence comes from Limnothrix sp. FACHB-406, assembly GCF_014698235.1. Classification (NCBI taxonomy): domain Bacteria; kingdom Bacillati; phylum Cyanobacteriota; class Cyanophyceae; order Pseudanabaenales; family Pseudanabaenaceae; genus Limnothrix; species Limnothrix sp. FACHB-406. The sequence goes on from NZ_JACJSP010000020.1 coordinate 21,710, forward strand.
ACCAAGGGCAAAATTGCCACCAAGTTCAAATCCGCCAAGGGCATTGACGATTCTTTGGCGGGGCTGTTGGTGGTGAATGACTCCGACGAAATCACGATCGCCACGAAGCGTGCCACGATCGTCCGGCAGTCCGTGAACGCAATTCCGGTGCAATCGCGCGGGGCAACGGGCGTGATGGTGCAGCGGATTGTGGATGACACGATCGCCGCCGTGGCCCTCGTGCCGCCGGAAGACACCAGCGGCGACAGCCTCGATAGCAACACCGACTCTGAGGATCAAGTTGCTCAACCGGACGAAAATTCCTAGGCAATTGCTGATGGGCAAATGCGCCTAGGGCAACCTAGTCCAAAATTGATCCCCAGTCGATCCCATAAATCCCATCAACAAATCCCATCAACAAAATGGGGGGTATGGCCGAAAACCACACCCCCATTTCTCTTTGCCAAACCTTGGCTTAACGGCTAAACGCTGACCGTACAGGTTTGAGCTGGCGCTCCGGTTAATTAATTTGATCAACAAATTGATCAAAGCTGACACCAACCGGCGCATTAGGCTGGGCGATCGCCCGGAACCAAACCTAGTCGAGATAGCCCATCAGATTGGAATCTTCGCCCAAATCATTGGAAGCCATTGGCCGGTTGCTGGGCAGCCAATCACTGGTCGTAATGTCCAGCGTGTTAGCCGTCACTGGGCGATGGCCCGACAGAGTGATGGTTTCCACCACTTCCAAGTTGCTGGCCGACACCGGGCGCGCACCGTAGGCGGCCACCGTGCCCACTACCTTCAGCTCGCTCGTTTCCACGGGGCGATGCTTCGGTAGATTGCTTTGAACCAAAGACAGGTGGCTGACTTCAACGGGGCGATTGTTGGGCAGGTCGCTTTCGATGAACTTAACAGTATCTTCGCCGACGGGACGGTTGCCATAGGTGGGGGCGAGGGGGCGCTTGCGGACAACCGCAGGCAGGGCCCGTTGCTCGCGATCGTCGCGATCGTCGAGGCGCACTTCATCGCGATCGTCGCGGGCGCGGTTGTTGGTGTCGGTGACGTTGCGGTTGCTCATGAAAACGTACCTCAGATGCCGATACTAGTGCCGTTGGAAGGGGCTGATAGGAGCCGAAGCCCAGTTTGATAACCAGTTTTATAAATTGAACTGTCAAACCCAGGTCATCCTATCAAATGCGCGTGGATCGCGGTGGCTTCGATCGACAGGGGCGATCGAGCAAGGGAGACAGGGCTGGCGAACGGACGGCGCGAACTGGCCCAATGCGGAAATGCCGCGCTGCCAATTCGAGCGCGTTCGGGCGGGTAGATTGCGTTGTCTCTACAGTTATATTTTAGCGGAGCTATAAAAAGATTATTAAAAAAATCATTGCTCTTATAAGTAGCTTTAAAGCAAAGCACCACCCTCTCCCTGCAAAACCATGGCCATTCATGGGATTCAGCAGCTACCGTACGATTCAGCATCCTCTCAAATCTCCCCACCGACTCCAGACACTAGCGCCGGATCCCCTGTTGGCGAAGGACAAACCATGACCACCTTTGAACTGCAAGCACCGTTTGAACCCACGGGTGACCAACCGAAGGCGATCGCCCGTTTGGTGGAAGCCGCGCGATCGGGTCAGCGATACCAAACCCTGTTGGGAGCCACCGGCACCGGCAAAACCTTCACCATCGCCAGCACCATTGCCCAGCTCGATCGCCCGGCCCTGGTTTTGGCCCACAACAAAACCCTCGCAGCCCAGTTGTGTAACGAATTGCGGGAATTTTTCCCAAATAATGCCGTTGAATATTTCATTTCCTACTACGACTATTACCAACCGGAAGCCTATATTCCCGTCACCGATACTTACATTCAAAAAACGGCTTCCATTAACGAAGAAATTGATATGTTGCGGCACTCGGCCACTCGATCGCTCTTTGAACGACGGGACGTGATTGTGGTTGCCTCCATTAGCTGCATTTACGGGTTGGGAATCCCCACGGAATATTTAAATGCGGCGATTCCCTTTCGGGTGGGTCATGAATTAAATTTGCGGCAAACATTGCGAGATCTGGCCTCTGTGCAGTACGAGCGCAATGATGTGGAAATTGGCCGAGGAAAATTCCGCGTCAAGGGCGATGTGCTGGAAATTGGCCCCGCCTATGAAGATCGAATTATTCGGATTGAGTTCTTTGGCGATGAAGTGGAAGCGATTCGCTATGTGGATCCCTTGACCGGGGAAATTTTGCAGAGCCTAGAGGCGGTGAATCTTTACCCCGCTCGCCACTTTGTGACCCCGGAAGATCGCCTGGAGGAGGCAATTCAAGCCATCGCTCGGGAATTGGCTGCACAGAAAATCGCCTTAGAAGCGGAAGGAAAACTCCTGGAAGCCCAACGCATTGACCAACGCACTCGATACGATTTGGAAATGCTGGCCCAGGTGGGCTACTGCAACGGCGTAGAAAACTATTCGCGTCATTTGGCCGGACGACAAGCGGGCGAACCTCCGGAATGTCTAATTGATTATTTTCCGGAAGATTGGTTGCTGATTGTTGATGAGTCCCATGTGACTGTTCCCCAATTAAGGGGGATGTATAACGGTGACCAAGCTCGCAAAAAGGTGCTGATTGATCATGGATTCCGCTTGCCCAGTGCGGCCGACAATCGCCCGCTCAAGGCCGAAGAATTTTGGAACAAGGTGAATCAATGCATCTTTGTTTCGGCCACGCCGGGAGATTGGGAGTTGGAAATTTCCCAAGGGCAAATTGTGGAGCAAGTCATTCGGCCCACGGGCGTGATTGATCCGGAGATTTTTGTGCGTCCCACGGAAGGGCAGGTGGATGATTTGTTGGCGGAAATTGTCCAGCGGGTCGATCGCCAAGAACGCACCCTGATCACCACCTTAACAAAGCGGATGGCGGAGGATTTGGCGGATTATTTCCAAGAGCGCAAGGTGCGGGTGCAATATCTCCATTCGGAAATTCAGTCGATCGAACGCATTGAAATTTTGCAAGCTTTGCGAGCGGGCAAGTTTGATGTGTTGATCGGGGTGAATTTGTTGCGGGAAGGGTTGGACTTGCCGGAAGTTTCCCTAGTGGCCATTTTGGATGCGGACAAGGAAGGGTTTTTGCGGGCCGAGCGATCGCTGATTCAAACCATTGGCCGGGCGGCGCGTCATGTGCGAGGTCAAGCGATTCTTTATGCCGATCGGCTGACCGACAGCATGGACAAGGCGATTTCCGAAACGGAGCGGCGACGCAAAATCCAAATTGCCTACAACCAAAAACACGGCATTACGCCCCAACCGATCATCAAGAAATCCGGTAATTCAATTCTGGAATTCTTGGATTTGTCTCGGCGGCTCAGTGCCAAAGATTTGGAGCAAGCCTACGAACATGCGGCGGACTTATCCTTGGATGATGTGCCGATGTTGATTGAGAAGTTGGAGGCCCAAATGAAGGAGGCGGCCAAAAATTTGGAGTTTGAAGAGGCCGCCAAATATCGCGATCGAATCAAGCATTTGCGCGATCGACTGTTGGGACAACGGCATTAAGCGGGCTGCTTAATGGTCTGATCCATACCAAATTGATTCCAGGCGATCGATCGCCCGTTGCAGTTCCGCCAAGCTATCCGCCAACACGGTCACATGGCCAAGCTTGCGGCCCGGGGTGGCGCTGGTTTTGCCATACCAATGCACTCGGCTGCGGGGAACCGCGGCCAAGCGATCGCGCTGCTCCTGATAGTCACTGGTGGCCACCTCAAAGCCCAACAAATTCACCATCGCCGCACAGGCACAGTGCAAATCCACCGGACCAAGGGGCAACCCCGCCACGGCCCGCAAATGCTGCTCGAATTGGGAGGTATGGCAGGCATCGATCGAGAAGTGGCCGGAATTGTGCGTGCGGGGAGCCACTTCATTCACCGACACCTGACCCTCGGCGGTCACAAACAGCTCAATCCCAAAAATCCCGATCGCCCCAATTTGCGACAACAGGCGATGGGCGATTTCCTGGCAGTGGGTGGCCACGGTTGGCGGAATGGGGGCCGGCGCAATTACCCGCCGACAAACCTGGTTCACCTGCTGGGTTTCCACGATCGGGTAAATGGCCACCTCACCCGTCGCCGATCGGGCCGCCACCGCCGCCAATTCTCGCTCAAAGGGCACAAAGGCTTCCAAAATCAGCGGCTGCCATTGCCACTGATCCCCAACCGCCAGCAATGTCGCCCGATCAGCCACCACCCTTGTACCTTGGCCGTCATAGCCATGGCGACGGGTTTTCAGCACGGCCGGAAAGGTTAGGGGCTGACCGTTTTCCCACCGATCGATCTGCATCGCCTGCGCCCGATCGGTAATGGCCGCAAAGGCCGGAACCGGCAAGCCAATTTGCTGCAAAAAACAGCGCTGATCATACTTATCCAGCAGGGGTTCCAAGCTTTTGAGGCTGGGGCGAAAACAGGCTCCCGATCGGGCCAATTCCCCCAACGCCGCCAAATCCACAAACTCATTTTCAAAGGTGACCAAATCCACCCGATCGAGCAATTGGCGCGTCACGGCAGCATCCCCAACCGCCCCTTGCACCACCGCCGCCGATCCCACCCGCGCCACCGCCGGGTCATCCAATTTCGGAGTTTGCACCACCAACGACAAGCCCAATTTCGGGGCTGCTTCCGCCATCATCCAAGCCAATTGGCCACCGCCAATCACACCAATTGTCCGCACCGGCCGCTGGATGGGTTCCGCCGCCGCTGCAACCTCTACGAGGGTCATTTTTCTTACTCCCAAAGGAACATATCTCAATCAGCGCTTCAGCAATCCGTTGATGAACCTTCAAGGACAGCCGAGCGATTCTTTGGTGTCGATGCCCGTGCGAGGATTCGTCCCCCGGGCGATCGCGCAGAGCTGTTTGACCTGTGCCCCATCCAGAATGGCCAGCTCAAAATCAGCCCCTTGAATGTTCACATCCTGAAAACTGGATCCCAACAAAATAGCCTCAACCAAAATGGCATCGCTCAGATCGGTGCCAATGAACTTCACGGAATCCATGAATGCATTGGTTAAATCGGCTCCATGCAAATTCGTGTCTTTGAGGAAGGATCCACTAAAAGATGCACCGGGCATTTCCGTATTTTCAAAGGTCACATCCGTTAGGTTGGCGTTGGAAAATTCCGCCGATTGCAACCGTTGATTGGAAAAATCTTGCCCAGACAATTCCGCATTGCTGTAGGACACTGGCGGCGCATATTCCTTGAATTGGGCCCAGGCCGCTGACGGGGCGATCGCTAAACCTATCACCCACGTCCCAATCAACAACAACACCGCCCACAGGCCCAGACCCCGCTCGCCCAATTGCCTCCGACCGTCCGGTTGGATCGTCGCTGGGGAACCTGAGGCAGTGCCGATTTTGGCACGCAGCCCAACGGGAACCAACCGGGCGATCGACTGGCCGATCGAAAATTTCTTCTGAACAATCATGGCTTCCAGGCCCTGCCTATGGCGGGATTCTCCCTATCAGATTAGCGGTCTTTGCGACCAATCCCAACGCTCGCCAACTCCAGCCAAGCCACTAGGATGGAAGCACAAACGGCCGGCCCCGATCGCCCCGCCAGTGCTGCCATGGCCTCGCTCAGGGTCGCCCCGGAGACCGCAGAGGAGTTAGAACTCACATCATGCAACGCTTCATCATCACTTGGATCATTTCGGCCCTGGCCCTGGCCCTGACGGCGCAACTCGTCCCCGGCATTCATTTGGCAGGCTGGACCACCGCCGCGATCGCCGCTCTGATTTTTGGGCTAATCAACGCCACCGTGCGCCCCATTTTGTTCTTGTTCACCTTGCCGCTGAACATTCTGTCCTTGGGCCTCTTTTCCTTGGTGATTAATGCCTTTTGCCTAATGCTGGTGGCCTATTTCAGCCCCACTGGTTTTGCGATCGAGGGCTTCATTCCCGCCCTGATTGGTTCGATCGTCCTCGCGATCGCCTCCAGCGGCTTGCACAGCCTCTTTGGCATCTTGGGTCTGGAACCTGAATCCTAAAGCGGACATCAATTAGGTTGGGTCCTTCAGATTGCGCTTTCCAGACATACCCTGAAGGCCCAACAGCCAAAGAGCCGGTTATCTTAGAACTTCAGCGGATCGATTTTTGTCGATTCCTGATCAATCCCACCATTAATCCCGATGGATCAAGCCGTTGGGTGACTCATCGGGATTAATTGCTACTTTGAAGATCCGCCGGGCGATCACCCTTTCTCGGTTCATAGGCGCATCGCTTCAGCCCAGCATTTTTGGCATCTTCTCGGGAAATTCTCGGCGTTTACTCGAGATTTTCTTGGAGCTGGCTCAGGGTTTTCTCGGGGTTTTTTCGGCGTTTCATTCGTTTCTCGAGATTTTGCTTGAACTCAGGGGGCGGCTTGGCCCTGCTGAGTTTTCCCCGTATCTTGCGGCAATTTTCCGATCCTGCCTTCCTCAACCCACCGTTGTAATGAGCCAATGTCGTTTTGTTCTGGGCTATCGGCGGCAATTTGGATTGTTGATGAACATCCGGAGCCACTCCGGGAACTGTGCCAAACCCTGACCCACCGAGGATATCAGGTGCGGTTTCAGACTGGGCACTTGGCATTGTCCAGCGTCTTACACAACGGTTCGCAACATCCCCAGTTCCAACCCTTGGATCTGTTGGTGATTGGGCCCGGCCTTTGGCCCAACCTAACCACGGGAATTTGGGGCCCCGCGCTCCAACGATTGGGAAATCTGGGCTGTCCTTGGGTGGCGATCGGGCAAGTCAGCCAACCAGAGCAGCGAATTGCGCTCTTTCGGCTGGGCGGTGCGGACTATTTGGAATGTCCCCTCCACTTGCATGAGGCGATCGTTCGGCTAGAGCGGCAATTAATCCTTCAGCGGCAACGGGCAGAACTGCAAACGCAAATCCAACAGCTTCAGCGGGATATGCGAGACTACCATCGCGTTGAGATGGAGATGCAGCTTTTGCTGGCCCTGACCCAGGCCATTACGGAAGCCACGGAGATTGAAGGGGCGTTTCATGCGGTCTTGGACTGTGTTTATCACACGATCGGGTGGGACTATGGCGAAATTTGGATGCCCGACCCCAACCGCAACCACCTGGCGATGACGCGATCGCACTACGCCATCTCAGACCTAGCCCTCAGTGAATTTGATGACGCGAGCCAATCTTTCGTCTTTGAGCGCGATTGCGGCGTGGTGGGTCGTGTGTGGCAAACGGGCCGCCCCCTCTGGATTGAGGATGCCACCAAAATTCAAGATGCCTTTTTTGTGCGACAAGAACTCGTGCTGCGGGCGGGGCTGCGCACCAACTTGAGCGTGCCGATCATTGCCAATGGGCAAATTTTGGCGGTGCTCTGTTTGTTTCACCGCGTGGCCATGCCCTGCGATGGTCGCCTAATTAAGCTCATGGGAGCCGTGGCGGCCCAAATGGGGGTTTTGCTTCAGCGCAAAAAAGCGGAATTGGAATTACGACGGGCCAACCTGCAACTGGAAGTGTTGGCCAAACTGGATGGGCTGACGCAAATCCCCAACCGCCGCTGCTTTGATCACTACCTGTTGCGCGAGTGGCAACGCCTAGCCCAAAATCGCTGCCTGATTGGCGTAGGGCTGTGCGACGTGGATCACTTCAAGCAATATAACGATGCCTATGGCCACCAAGCGGGGGATGAATGTTTGGTGCAGGTGGCCCGAGCCTTGAGCCACGCGGTCTCCGAATCAGCCAACCTGGTGGCCCGCTATGGGGGCGAGGAGTTTGCGATCGTTTTTTCGGACACCAACTTGGAGCAGGTCAAGGCGATCGCCCACACAATCCAGCAGGCGATCGCCCAGTTAGCGCTGGCCCATGCCCAATCCTCCGTCAGCGAGCACATCACCCTGAGCATGGGTTTTGCGATCGCCTCGCCCCATTTGCCCGACAGCTCCCCAGATGAGCTATTGCGCTGGGCCGATCAAGCTCTCTATCAAGCAAAATATGCCGGTCGCAATCAGTTTCGGGTTGCGGCCCTGTCCCGGGCCGTCTGCGAAGGTTGCGAGGAAGTAGGCAGCGAAATCGATCCAGGCATCGGCCAACAATCAATAATTTATAGTTAGTTGAAATTGAGGTGAAGGTGCATAGGCAGGATTGGGATGATCAATATTACTGACATGGATATCCCTCCACCCTAGTCCAGCAAACGACAGGAGCCGAAAAAAGTTATCCTTCGTCATCCAATCTCCCTTGATATCATTACCAAACGGGCCGGCAGAATGGAACGGAAAGGAATATATTTCTGAGCCATGATCGGTTTCAATAGGGTGATCTTTATACTTAGTAGATACTGTAACGCCATCTACGAGTTTGAAGGCTTTGTACCCTCCCAAAGCCACGAATGTGCAAAAAACATCAATGCTATGAGATTCAGCAGAGATGTAAGGAGGATAGATTCTGTGCAAAAAAAGCTCTCTCAAGATGATGTTATCGTAATGTTCAATATCAATCTTGATATAGTAAGGGGTTCCGTAACACTCAAGGATATCAATAACATTCTTCGCTGGCAAATAGACTTCCTCAAAGTGATCAATGATGGAGGGAGCTGGTTGAGGAAATTGACTTAAAACATGATTAGACTTGTGAATATAGAAAGGGAGAGGCTTTGTAGAATGACCAACATTTAAAATACAGTTTTCTACAACGAGTCTTTCTTCAGAAATTTCTTTTTGAAAACGATCTTTAATTTGATCGCAGAGTAGAGGATTCGCTTCAATAGCCACCACAAGATCAGCTTTTAGGAGATAGTAAGGTAGGTCATCTCCGTTGTTTGATCCAAAGTCGTAGAGCACTTTTTTCATGAAGCCAACATCCTGAAAATCAGCCACGATTATTCAACAAATGCCATAGATCCACAAGATCCCTATGCCATCCGTTGCATAAATATATTAGAAATGGGCAAAGCTGAACTGGCTCAGAAATGAAGCCACTGGGCAGCACCGCACCCATCAATTAGACCACGATCACTCCAGAAGTTGATCGCGCCCACAGGCAACCGCTTGAAGTCAGTAGCAAAAAGCCGAAGCGTAGTAGCATAGCTGCCTTAATTCACTGGGTTAAATGACATGGCTGTTACTGTCACCTGATCGTTAAGCAGCAAGGGGCTTAAGCCCCTTGTTACCACGACTGGCTCCGCAACTTTGACCCAATATTTTAAGGATGTCGCGCTAGTAGTCCCACAGAAGAATCAGACCTTGGCCATAACCATTGCTTTAGCCTTAGGCCGAACACCCAACTAATCGCGCAGCACACGGGCCAACATTAGCCCGTGCAGTTGGGCCCGATCGCACAATTGCGCCACCTGGGCCGGGGCGATCGGGTTGGGTTGTTCATAGGCCGTTAGCCAAGCAGCGGCGATCGCTTCGGGATTCGTCGGCAAGGATGCAAGGGGCGCTGGCGGTGTTGCGCCAACTTGCTTGTTCACTTCAACGCCATCGATCGATTCGTCGCAGAGAGTCCACCCCGGCGCACCCACCGACTCCAGCAACACCCGCACCTTGGGGTCATAGCTGAGACCCCAACAGCGCGACCCCTCCGCCGCCGCCATGATCAGGGCATGGAGCCGCATCCCGATCGTCAGGTTCATTTGCCGAAATAGGCCCTTCAGTTGTCGGGGATCGCTGTAGCTAACAATGCGCGATCGATTGGGCCCGAGATGTTGGGCCAGGCGTTGGGCAATTGCGCCATCGGCGATCGGCTGGAAGGGCACAAACACAATCAGAGCACCGGTTTGGCTTTGGAAGCGATCAAGCGCCACGGCTAATTTTTCCAGGCGATCGGGCGTGAGGCTGGGGTGCGATCGCAAGGCCACCGCCACCTTGGGGCCCGGCGCAACCTCCGGAACCGGCATGCTGGCCAAGGCCCAAACAGGATCCGGGGCCAACTCAAACCCCTTGACTTGCCAGGTTTTGAGCAACTGGGCCGACTCCCGATCGCGCACCGTCACCCCATCGCAAGCCCGAAAGGTCGATCGCGCAATGCCCTTCACCCACCCGCGCCGCAACGGGCCAATTCCCTGGGCCCAAGCCACCCGCCGCAGTCCCCACTGACGCGCCGCCCCCATCAACCCTGCGTAGTAGAGCGGACTAGCCCAACTGGTGGCATCTTGCATCAGGCTGCCCCCGCCCCAAACCAAGGCCTGACTCGATCGCAACGCCCCCCACAGGGCCGATCGATCCATCCGATCCACCGCCATCACCCCATAGCGATCATGGGTTTCCACCGGGTTCCCCGACAGCACCAGCGGCTCCACCCCGATCGGCAGCAATTGCAACAGCGTCGCCAACAAGGCCTCATCGCCCCCATTCCCTTGACCGTAATAGCCACACAACACAACTCGCTGCACAGACCCCATCCCTTCGATCGCATCGAGCTTAAAATACCGAGATTTCAGTCCCCAGCGTCAAGACAAAACCACGGTTTTTCTATCTCCAGGCTCCACATCCGGCAAAAGCTATTTAAATTTAATGAAATCTAGTCGATTTTCCCTCTCGTCAACTTGCCAGAATAATGCAATAAGAATTCCGAGTCATTTCAAGAATAATTTCCCTTAAAAGCTTAAAATTACTCTAGGAAGATCTTTGCAATTTAGAGCAGTGATCTTAGCCAGAGCAATGATTTGAATCATTGATTGATTTTCATAATTCATCACAATAGTTTTATCCACTCCATATCAGCAATTTATTTCAATAAGCCCCTTTAAAGTCTATCCATCACCATTAAGCGAATTACTCTAGGATCATCCCAACCCTCGCTTTTCCAGAAGAGGTTACATTTTTTACACTGCTTCTTCAAATCTTTAACTATTTAGTGTAACACTGCCAAATTCCTTGCTTTTCAAGGGTTTGTAAGTTTTTACCTCAGCTTCATCAAGGACAGCCGCAATTCATTTAATCTTCAACGTCAAAGCAAGAGATTACCTCTTTAATAAAACTAGATTGATGAAAAAGTTACCCAGCCAGTAACCAGGGTGCAACCCCAATAAATCGACACCGTTTCATCAACTGCTTCTTAGGAGTGAGACCCCATGAAACCCCAACAACTTTTAGCCAGCCTCGCAACCGCCACCCTCTGCACCCTGGGTGTTGGTTTGCAAGCAGCCAACGCAGGCACGGTTTACAACGGCTGGAATTACGGCATTGATTCCTTCAAAGACGGCGTGAGCGGCTCTTTGGGTGGAATGTTTGAAATGTATGGTTTCGGAATTAAGCAAGACGGCGAAACCATCTACGTTGGTATCGATGCCCGATTGCCCATTACCGGCCAGCTTGATAACGGCGCACTCAACAAGTCCATCACCTGGGGCGACATGTTCTTTAACTTCAGTGGCAACCCGCTGCTGAATGCCCAAGGAAATCTGTTCGGCGTTCGCTTTGCCAGCACCAACGATTCAGTCGTGAAGCCCTTGGGCCTCTACAGCCAAGTGAGCGGCAAGAACGTTGCCAGCCAAAACCGTGGGTTTGCATCCTATGCGGATCAGTCGAAATACGTGACCGGTGCCAAGGGCATTGCTGGCATGGGCGAACTGACCGACGCAGAAGCCAAGGTTTATTTCAAAGATGCATCGCTGAACGTGATCAGCAAAGGACAGCAGGTAGTGGAATCGGTGTTTGAATCCCTCGACAGCGCCACCCTGTCGGCCTTGGGCTTCAACCTAAATGGCGCGTTGAACGGTGCTAAGCCCCCAGAAAGCAATGCCAATGGCGCAAAACGGCAAACCTTTGGCTTCAAGTTCACCCGGGGCGAAGGGATGGTGGGTGACTTTGTGGCCCACGTCTTCGCAGAATGCTTGAACGATGGGATGGCTGTGCGGGGCAACTTGGCTCCGAAGCCAGAACCCACGCCGGAACCTGTTTCCCTGTTAGGTCTGGCGGCTGTGGGCGCTGCGGTGGCCACTCGTCGCTACCGTGCGGCCAAAGTTGGTTAATTTAACTGACTGGTCGAAAGGGCCAATCTAATAGGCTGATATTGGCAACCTTGGCTTAGTTTGAGCCTGAGCCATGCCCGACAAAATCCAGCAATCCATCAACTCGGGGCGATCGAGCGGCAGTTTCCCAAGAGCCAGCTCATCGCCCCAGTTGTTTTGATCTCAGGACTTTGCATTCTTGAAAAATCATTAAAATTCCGATCCCATGGGAGATTGGAAAAATATCAGATAACTAAATTAATTTTTCATCGAAGCTTCATTAAGTAAAAGTCGAATTCACAGAATCTTTAAAATTCTTTCCGGAAGTTATGACTTTAATAAGCTTAACGAACACATCCGATGTTAAACATCCGGCAAGCGAAAAGCGGCCTCAACACTCAGTTGAGCAGGATGATTAGCCGTACTTCATTCCACTACAACGTCTTTTGGGAGCGTTAGAGACCATGAAAATTCAGCAGATTTTTGCCGGCGTTGCCACTGCAACCCTCTGCACCTTCGGAGTGGGACTACAAGCAGCCCATGCCGGCACGGTCTATAACGGCTGGAATTATGGGATTGACTCCTTCAAAGATGGCGTGAGCAACGGCAACGTCGGCGGCCTGTTTGAAATGTATGGTCTGGGGATCAAGCAAGATGGCGAGACCATCTATGTGGGAATTGATGCCCGCCTGCCGCTGACGGGTATGGCAACCGGGGGAGTCACCAACGGTTCGATCGCCTGGGGAGACCTGTTCTTTAACTTCACCGGCAGCCCGCTGCTGAATGCTCAAGGCAGCCTGTTCGGTGTGCGCTTTGCCAGCAACAATGATGCATCGGTGAAGCCCTTGGGTCTGTACAGTGGCGTTTCGGGCAAAAACGTTGGTACGAGCAACCAAGGGTTCAGTTCCTACGCCGAGCAGTCGAAGCATGTGAGCGATCGCGGTGGTTTGCCCGGTGCGGGTGAGCTGACCGATGCGGAAGCCAAGACCTACTTCAAAGATGCTTCTTTGGGTGTGATTACCCAAGGGCAACAGGTGGTGGGGTCAGTATTTGAGGCTCTTGATGGCGCGGCTTTGTCGGCTTTGGGCTTCAACCTGAATGGCGCGCTGGGTGGTGCAACGCCGCCCCAAAGCGATGCGGGTGGCGCAACTCGCCAGACATTCGGCTTTAAGTTCACCCGGGGCGAAGGGATGGTGGGTGACTTTGTGGCCCACGTTTTCGCAGAATGCCTGAATGACGGGATGGCTGTGCGCGGCAACTTGGCTCCGAAGAAGGAAGCATCCACGCCGGAACCGATTTCCCTGTTGGGCTTGGCGGCTGTGGGCGCTGCGGTGGCCAGCCGTCGGCAACGGGCTACGGTGAAAGTTGGCTAAAGGTTGTCTGTTGACTAAAGAACGGTTCAACGGTTCATCGGTTTGTTGATGGCGAATCCATAGCCAATCCATCGCTAAATCTTGCCTGCTGATTTGCCTGCTGACGGGGCTGAGTCGCGCGTTGGAGCTTTAGATTCAGGAGCTTTGGATTAGTTGATTCGGTGAGCTTAACCAACTCAGAACGGAGGGTTTCCCTGGAGGAATCCTCCGTTTTTGATTGGGCCAAGAGGGTTCGATCGGGGCGGATTCTGGGGCGATCGAGGCAGAGAGTCGCAGAAACTGGAGAATGGCGAGCCAAAAAATTGCCGAAAAGTATCGGTAAAGTCTTTCAAAATAGAGCGATTCCACAAAAATCGACAGGTATCAACTGGATGAACTCGGCGGCTTCAGTGATCGCAACGGTGAATTCTGGCTTGGCGAAATTAACGGCCCGGCCGTTGGCTCCCTGGCACTGGCGATCGCTCCCGCTGGCCGATCGCTCGGGGGCGGCGGTGTTTGCGGCCCTGTTTGCGGAAGAGCTGGCTCAGGGGGAAATTGCCGTTTTGTTGGAAAGTCCCCCTGCGCCGGAGCAGTGGTGTGCGGCGGCCCAGGAGTTGGCTCGCTATTCGATTTGTGCGGGTCGTCCCCGATCGGGACGGGTTTGGACTCCGGCAGTGGGGGACATTTTGCCCATGTTGGGAGATCGACTGGCGGAAGGCGGGGCGGCGGAGCGGTTGAATGCTGCTCAGGATGAACCGGGGCCAGCATTGCCGTTTCGAGGAGGTTGGCTGGGGTGGCTGGGCTATGACCTGGCTTGGGAGGTGGAGCAGTTACCCCAATTGCGATCGGATGAGTTGCCGTTTCCCGTGGCCTTTTGGTATGAGCCAGATTGCTTTGCGGTGTTGGATCACGGGGGCGATCGGCTGTGGCTGGCGGCAACGGTGGCGGCGGATCTCGATCGGCTCGTGGCCCAGCTAGACAAAGCTACCGCAGCGCCCCCGCTGGCGGAATCGTCGGGGGCGATCGAACCAACCAGCACCCTCATTCCTCAATTCACCAGCGACCAAGCCGCCTATACCGCCGCCGTTCGCCAAGCCCAAGAGCACATCCGCGCGGGGGATATTTTCCAGGCTAATTTGTCCCTGCGGTTTTCGGTTCCTTGCCCCGCCAGCGGTTGGACGCTTTATCAGGCCCTGCGCCAAATTAATCCCTCTCCCTTCGCCAGCTATTGGCAAACCCCTTGGGGCGAGGTGGTGAGCTGTTCGCCGGAACGGTTGGTGCAATTGCGCGATCGCCAGGCCAGCACTCGCCCGATCGCGGGAACCCGCCCCCGAGGGATTGATCGCCCCGCCGATTTGGCCAACGAGGTGGAATTGCTGAATCACCCCAAGGAACGGGCTGAACATGCCATGTTGGTAGACTTGGAGCGCAATGATCTGGGGCGGGTTTGCGATTGGGGCAGTGTGCAGGTGGATGAGTTCTTGACCGTGGAGCGCTACAGCCACGTGATGCACTTGGTGAGCAACGTGGTGGGACAACTTGCGCTCGATCGCACGGCGATCGACCTGATTCGGGCCACCTTCCCCGGCGGCACGATCACCGGTTGCCCGAAGGTGCGCTGCATGGAGATCATTGAAGCCCTGGAGCCGGTGCGCCGCAGTCTGTTCTATGGCTCCTGTGGTTACCTGGACGCAGGCGGTAATTTGGATTTGAATATTCTGATTCGGACGCTGTTGATTCCCCGCACGGCGCGATCGGGGGATTCGCAATTGGGCGATCGGCTGGTTTGGGGCCAGGTGGGCGCGGGGATTGTGGCCGACTCCGACCCCGATCGGGAGTGGTGGGAATCGCTCTCGAAGGCCCATGCCCAATTGGCAGCGCTGCGACGGGTGTTGGGGTTGGATGGGGCTGGCCGGGCCGAGCCGTTCCCGTTCCCTGATCCCAATCAGCCCAATTACTCAAATTAATGCAGGCTAAATCATGCAGGCTCACTGGGTTTAGTTCCAAATCCCGTTCAGCCAATCCCGTTCAGCCAATCCCGTTGGGCGAATTTAGCAGGCCCCAACAGGGCGGAGTTTTAGACCCAAATTCTTCCGTGATAGACTGAGGCAAGCGCTGCCTAGCTATTCCCCAAGTCCCCGGCTTTGAGCCTTGGCTTTCCGCTTCGGGCTTTGGGCAACAGTGCGGCAACCGCAAACGCTTGGGCCCCAGTCCCCACCACAGCAGCATCTCAACCTCCATTGCGTTCGGTTGCGGCTGCTGTGCGGGTGTCTAGACCCATCGCCTCCAGCCTTTGCCCACCAGCCTTTCCCGGCCAGCGGCAAGGAAAGGTCAATTGGCGCGTTGCAAGTCGGTACAGTGAACCGGCTTTTTTTATGGCCCAATGGGGATCAGCTCCCTCCGTGGGTCGTGATCAGCACTGCTTTGCACTTTGATTGCTTTTCGCTCTGTCTGACCACGCCCCATGCCCTCACTCAAGGGCAATTTCTCCAACGGTGATCTTGCCGGATTCATCTCAGAGCGTCGTTACTTAGGCACGATTCTTAGGCACGATTCTGGGGACAGATCCGCAAGCGCGATCGGCCCTGTTTCCCTTCGGGCCGGATCACTGATCACGCGGTTGGGGGCCATTGCCCGCTCTATCGTTTGGTTTCATGGCTCATCCCGCAATTCCCCGCATTTTGGAACTTGCCACCCCGATCGCCACCGATTTGGGACTGGAGATCGTGGGGGCAACCTTCCACACCAATGAAAGCCCCCCTGTTTTGCGCCTCGAACTCCGCAACCCGATCGCCGATACCAGTCTGGATGACTGCGAACGGTTGAGCCGGGCCTTGGAGCCGGTGCTCGATGAGGCGGATGCCATCCCCGGAGCCTACGTGCTGGAAGTGTCTAGCCCTGGCCTGTCGGAGTTTTTGGAGACCGATCGGGAGTTCACCTCCTTCAAGGGGTTTGAAGTCACCGTCACCACCCGCGAGCCACACAAGGGCAAATCCCTTTGGCAGGGCAGCTTGCTCGATCGCGACGCGGAAACCCTGCGCATCAACCAAAAAGGCCGAGTGATCAGCATTCCGCGCGATTTGGTGGAACGGGTGCGCCTAGCCGACGGAGCCGAGTAGCTCAGCGGCCGGCTATCCTGCGCGATCGCCCCATTGCCCATCCCCACACCCGCGATCGCGCCGAATGCTTCACCACTCCCCATTCACCTTTACGAATCTTTAGGAACCCCACACCCATGTCCATGGTTCGCCTAACCGGCCTGCAAGAAATGATCGACGGCATCAGCCGCGAACGCAACTTGCCGAAAACCGCCGTTGAAGCCGCCCTGCGTGAGGCCCTGCTCAAGGGCTATGAGCGTTATCGCCGCACCCAAAGCTTGGATGTGCGCAATATCTTTGACGAAACTTACTTCGACAACTTCGACGTGGAATTGGACACGGAAGAAGAAGGCTTCCGGGTTTTGGCCACCAAGAGCATTGTGGAAGAAGTGGCCGACCCAGACCACGAAATTGCCCTCAGCGATGTGCAAGAAGTGGCCGCCGAAGCCCAACTGGGCGACACGGTAATTTTGGATGTCACCCCCGATCGGGACGACTTTGGGCGCATGGCCGCCATCCAAACCAAGCAAGTGCTGGCCCAAAAGCTGCGCGACCAGCAGCGCAAGCTGATCCAAGAGGAATTCCAAGAGCTAGAAAGCACGGTGCTCCAAGGGCGCATCCTGCGGTTCGAGCGCCAATCGGTCATTGTGGCCGTCACCAGCGGCTACAGCCAACCGGAAGTGGAAGCGGAACTGCCCAAACGGGAACAGTTACCCAACGACACTTACCGCGCCAACGGAACCATCAAGGTCTACCTCAAGAAAGTTTGCGAAGGATCCCAGCGGGGGCCGCAACTCTTGGTTTCCCGGGCCGATGCGGGGTTGGTGGTTTACCTGTTCGCCAACGAAGTGCCGGAAATTGAAGATGACATTGTGCGAATTGTGGCCGTGGCTCGGGAAGCCAACCCGCCCTCGCGCCATGTGGGCCCGCGCACCAAGATTGCCGTTGACACGGTGGAGCGCGATGTGGATCCTGTGGGGGCTTGCATCGGGGCCCGGGGGTCGCGAATTCAAGTGGTTGTGAACGAACTGCGGGGCGAAAAAATCGATGTGATTCGCTGGTCTCCGGATCCGGCCACCTACATCGCCAACGCCCTCAGCCCGGCCCGGGTGGTGGAAGTGCGTCTGATGAATCCCGAGGAGCGCCAAGCCCATGTGCTGGTGGGTGATGATCAGCTCAGTTTGGCGATCGGGAAAGAGGGGCAAAATGTGCGCCTGGCTGCTCGACTCACGGGCTGGAAAATCGATATTCGCGATGTGGCTAAGTACGATCGCGACGAAGAAGATGCCAAGATGGCCAGCTATCTGGCGGAACGGGAGGCAGCCCTTGCCCTGGCAGCGGCCGAAGCGGCCGATGACTTTGCAGACGAGGAACCGGAAACCGACGATTTTGCCGACGAGGACGCTGAGTTCAGCCCTGGGGAGATTGACCCATCGGCAGCCGCAGACGATGAAACAGATGATGAGTTTGATGGCGATGATCTTGGCGATGATCTTGAGGACGACCAAGAGCAGGCTCCCCTGGACTCGGCGGCGGATGCTGACGACGATGATCAAGAGGAAGATGATCAAGACAGCGATGATTCAGACCCTGATGATCTAGCCGAGAACGACTCCGCAGACGAGGACTTCGACGGCGACGATCCGGATAGCGAGGCGCTGGATCAGGAGGCCAATTGATCCCTTGCCGCCCAACTATCGCCGTTGTTTGATTTGTCGTCGGGTGGCCCATCGATCGGAGTTTTGGCGCATCGTGCGGGTGGCCCACTCCGGTTCGGTGCAACTCGACCAAGGCATGGGGCGATCGGCCTATCTTTGCCCCTGTGCAGACTGCCTACGAGCAGCCCAGCGCAAGGATCGAATCGGGCGATCGCTCAAGGCCCCCGTCCCCGACCCTCTCTATGACCTGCTTTGGCAACGGCTGACCGCCCGGGTTCCCAACCCGGACTCTCTGGGAAATCCAACCCCACCAGAGTGAACCGCCCCCATCGCACGTCATAATAGGAAGGGACTAGACGGCTCGATCGAAATGTTTCAAATGACGGTGGGCTATGATGTCGTGACGCAATAGGATTCGAGGAAACTGGATGAGCACAGGCCGCGTGAGAATTTACGATTTAGCGAGAGAACTACATCTGGAAAATCGCGAGATCTTGGTGATCTGCGAGCAACTAAACATTCCCTTCAAAAGCCACAGCAGCACCATCACCGAATCTGAAGCCGCTCAAATCCGCGCAGCCGCTCGTCAACAGTTTGCGAATCGTCCTGCGCCCTCCAGTCCTGGCCAATCCTCTGCACCCTCGGTGAATCCAGCCTCCTCCAACCCTCCTGATTTGTCCCCCTCCGATACGCCCACAGAAGGGCGCGATTCAGCACCGGCTATGCAAAAAAAGCAGCAAATTCTCGAGATTCGCAAACCAAAGCTACGCCCCAACACCGAAGGAGCAGCCCCCGAAGCCACGCCCCCCGTCAGCCGTCCTGCACCCCCGAAACTCGTTTCGCCCAAGCGGGCCGAACCCGCTCGCCCCGAAGCGGCTAAGTCTGAGACGGCTAAGTCTGAGGCAGCTAAGTCTGAGGCGGTCAAGCCCGAAATCGTTGCTCCTGTGAATGTCCCCGCCCAGCCGTCCGATTCGCCCGCAGCGCCCCCCGCGGCCTCGGTTGACCTGGCCCCGGCTGAACCCAGCGCCCCCCGCCGCCCCGCCGCCTCGGGCGATCGCCCCGCCGCCTCGGCAACACCGGAACCCATTGCCGAAAAGAAAGCCGAACTGAAAACCCCGCCCCGTCCCGGCACAGCGCCGCGCCCGGTCAAAAAGCCCGAGCTGGTGGGGCCGCCATCGCGGCCGGCCAAGCCCGCCGAAAGCAAGCCTGCTGAACCCCGCGCGGGTGCGCCCAGTCGCCCATCCCGCCCCACCCGGCCCGGCGAGGCCAAAGGCCCCGCAGCCGGTGGCCCTGGCAAAGGGGCCCCGCCAACCATCGTGGAGTTGCGCCGGCCGAAACCCGTGCGCCCCACCGAAGCCACAGCCGACGGTAGCGCTGACGGCACGGCCGCAGCCCCCGCGGCCAAACTGCTGGAAAAACCCACACGTCCGGCCAGCAGCGGCGAAGATTATGAAAACAAGCTAAATCGACCGACCCTGAATCGCCCCACCAAGAAGGGCAAAGATTGGGAAGCGGAAGAGGAAGAGCGGGCCAGAATTGCCAAGGACAAGGCTGGCAAGAACAAGCGCCGTAACCAGGTGGAATTCGAAGACGAAGACGACTTCGAGGAAGATGATGAACTGATGATGGAAGGGGTGGACGGTCAGCCGGCTCCCTTCCAGGTCAGCCTATCGATCGCCCGGCCGCCGAAGCCCAAGGGTGTTACCCCGCCGAAGCCAGCTCCGCAGCCCAAACCGGTTACCAAGAAAGGGGCCTCGCGCCCGCCTCAACGGGAACGTCGGGAACAACAGGTCAAGAAGGAACGACCGGAGCTGATCACCCTCACGGAGGGTCTGACGGTGGCCGAGTTGGCCGAAAAGCTGGCCGTTCCAGAAACGGAAGTGGTGAAGCGCCTGTTCTTGAAAGGGATGGCCGTCAGCATTACCCAAACCCTCGATGTTCCGACAGCCACCATGGTGGCCGAGGAGTTGGGGGTGATGGTGGAAACCGCCGAGAAGGAATCGGAAGCCCGCAAGGTGACCGAAATGCTCGATGTGGCCGACCTGGAGAGCCTCCAGCGCCGCCCGCCGGTTGTCACGATCATGGGTCACGTAGACCACGGGAAAACCACCCTGCTCGACTCGATCCGCAAAACCAAGGTGGCCCAAGGGGAAGCCGGTGGCATTACCCAGCACATTGGGGCTTACCACGTGCAGGTGGATCAAGAGGGCGGCAGCAAGAAGGTGGTCTTCTTGGATACACCGGGTCACGAAGCCTTCACGGCCATGCGTGCTCGGGGGGCACGGGTCACGGACATTGCCATTTTGGTGGTGGCGGCCGATGACGGGGTGCAGCCCCAAACGATCGAGGCTCTCAGCCATGCCCGCGCGGCGGAAGTGCCGATCGTGGTGGCCATTAACAAGATTGACAAGGAAGGCGCAAATCCCGATCGGGTGAAACAGGAACTGGCCGAGCGCGGCCTTGTGCCGGAAGAGTGGGGCGGGGACACGATTATGGTTCCCGTGAGTGCCCTCAAGGGTCTCTATTTGGATGACCTGCTGGAGAACCTGCTGTTGGTGGCAGAAGTGGAAGACTTGATGGCTAATCCCGATCGCCTGGCGCGCGGGACGGTCATTGAAGCCCACCTTGATCGGGCCCGTGGTCCGGTGGCCACCCTGCTGGTGCAAAACGGAACCCTGCGAGTTGGCGACATCCTCCTCGCCGGCCCGGCTCTGGGCAAGGTGCGGGCGATGATTGACGATCGTGGTCATCGCGTTGATGCCGCCACTCCTTCCTTCGCTGTTGAGGTGTTGGGTCTGAGCGAAGTTCCGGCCGCTGGGGAAGAATTTGAAGTCTTCGCCAACGAAAAAGATGCCCGGGCGATCGCCTCTCAGCGCAGCGACCAACAGCGCCAAAGCCGTCTGCAACAGGCCATGGCTTCCCGTCGCGTCAGCCTCACCAGCATTTCTGGTCAGGCACAAGAGGGCGAGCTGAAGGAACTGAACCTCGTGCTCAAGGCCGATGTGCAAGGCTCCCTGGAAGCCATTCTGGGATCTTTGCAACAACTGCCCCAAAACGAAGTGCAAGTGCGCGTGTTGTTGGCTGCACCGGGCGAAATCTCCGAAACGGATATTGACTTGGCTGCCGCCAGTAGCGCCGTGGTTGTGGGCTTCAACACCACCCTCGCGCCTGGTGCTCGTCGCTCCGCCGATGAAGCGGGCATTGATGTCCGCGAATACAGCGTGATCTACAAACTGCTGGACGACATCCAAGCCGCCATGGAAGGGATGCTCGATCCGGAAGAGGTGGAAGAACCGCTGGGTCAAGCGGAAGTTCGGGGTGTGTTCCCGGTGGGTCGCGGCACGGTGGCCGGTTGCTATGTGCAGTCGGGCAAGCTGATTCGCGATTGTCTGCTGCGGGTGCGCCGAGGCAAGGAACTGGTGTTCCAAGGCCGCATGGATTCGCTGAAGCGGTTCAAGGAAGACACCAAGGAAGTGAACAGCGGCTACGAGTGCGGTGTGAACTCCTCGGGCTTCAACGACTGGCAAATGGGCGACATCATCGAGGCTTACCGCCTGGTGGCCAAGCGTCGCACCCTGTCCCTCTAGGACATTTTCGGAAGGTTAATCAGCGAATCAGCCCACTGCTTCGCTGAGGGCGATCGAGTTCATAGTCCGATCGATTCCGGTTCGATCGCCCCATCACCCTTGATCTGGGTTTTCATCAGCCCCGACTAGTCACTAACCACGTGCTAATCGGGGCTGATTCTTTTGTCTGGCATCACAGCCCGATCGCATCGGGTCTGTTAAAACTGACGGAATAGTCCAGCGGGGAAACCGAAACCCAAGGTGGCTCTGGATCGTCATTGAGCCATTCTGAGCCTGCTGATTATTTTTGCTGTTTTTGATTGCTTTGAATGATTACGCTCTACACTGCTCCGTCCCGTTGGGGGCTGGCTAGCGTCAGTCCGGCTTGCATGGAATTGGAAACTTGGTTGCGCATTGCCGAGTTACCCTACCAAACAGCCTTAGCCACCGCTCAGGATCTGGCTCAGGCCCCCTATGGCAAAATTCCTTTTATTGAAGAAGCAGGGCAAAAATGGGGCGACACCGCGTTAATTATTGAGCGCTTTCGCCAAACCCAAGGTGTTGATTTGGAAGCTGGTTTGAGCCAGGCTGATCGCGCGATCGCCCTGGCTTTCCGTCGCCTGATTAAGGAACATCTCTACTGGGGTGGAATTGCGATTCGCTACCGCGATGAAGAAAACTGGCAAGACTATCAAAACTTAGTCTTGACTCTGGTTCCCAGTCACTGGAGCAAGGCCCAGAGCGTGGCCTTTGCGGAGAAATTTCGCCAAAGCATTCTGCAACAGATGACGCAACAGGGCCTGGGCCGACTGAGTGACGCTGATTTATATCAACTCATTACGGCGGATTTGCAGGCCCTTTCGGATTTTCTGGCCGATAAGCCCTTTTTTATGGGCGATCGCCCAACCACGCTGGATGCCACAGCCTACGGTCACATCGGGAATTTCATTGAGCCACCCTATTCCAGCCCGATCGTGGACTTTGCCCGCCAAAAAACCAACCTCTGCGACCACTACCAGCGCATGTCAGCACGCTTTTTTGCCGACAGGGAGACCGAGCAGAAAGCGTCTATGCTGGTTACAAAGCTTGCCCAGCCGTTGGATAGCGCCTTCGCTGAAGAAGCAGGGCCGATCGGGTTGTCCATGAATGAACTTTGATCAATGAATTTTGATCAAACCAGCCGTCATTCAACTGGCCGTAGTCCAATCAGTTTGGTCTGGACTAGCCTTGATGAAACCGGTCTTGATTAAAACAGCCTTGATTCAACTGGCTTTCATTCAACCGGCTTTCATTCAACCGGCTGAGCAACTAACACACAGAACGAACCAAACAGAGAGGGAAGGAGGTCGATCGTGCAGGGGCCAAAACGCGATCCGTATCTTTGGGTGCATTTGGCGGGGTTGGCAGCGCTGCCCCTCTGTGCGGAGTTGTGTTTACTGGGGCTGGCGGCGGGGGATCCTCTGCTGCCGGGTGGCTGGGACTGGCTGTTGGTGGGGCTGTTGGGAACTGCTCCAATCGTGGCCATGCAGTGGTTACGCCCGTTTTATCCCTTTTCGGTTTTGCTGGTGAGCCTGCGGGCCGATCGCCTCAACGAAACGCAGCAACGAATTTTGCAACGCTGGGCCGGCTGGGAAACCAAGGCGATCGCGCTGGTTGCGTCCCTTTTGGTGCTTTGGGCTTTGCAACGGCTGGATCAACTCTCCCCCTTGGCGGCGGAAATTGCCCCCCTGGATCAACGGGCGATCGGGCTGTTGGTGGTGTGGTTGGGAGCGCTTTTGGGCAGCCTGCTGCTCACCGTTGCCCTCGTGTCTTTGTGGGTGTTGCTCACTCCGCAGACCGCCTTCAGCGCGATCGAGCCTTTTCCCGTTGGCAACGTTCCCGGCAGCTTCCTGCGCCTCAGTGTCCGGCTCACCAAAGTCTTACCGGATTTGGAAAATGCCCCAGTGGCCGCGCCCGCCAAGGTTCCTGAACCAGAGTCAGCAACGCCCCCAGCCCCTCCAGAAACCACCAATGCGCCCCAGGAAGAGGCCGCCGCGATCGCCCCGGAGAATCTCCCGAGTCCTGGTGATCCCGAGCCACTGGATGCCACTGAGCCAGCGAGCACGACTGAGCCACTGGATCCCCCTGAATTAGTGACGGATTCGGCGGCTGTTGAGGAGAGCGAGTCTCCTGAGGAGAGCGAGTCTACGGAATCTGGGCCGATCGCAAGCACTCCTAATGAGCCTGAGTCGATCGAGTCTACGGAACCTGAGCCGATCGAGTCTACGGAACCAGACTCCACCGAACCGGAACCCACCGAAGCGACCAGCAATCCCGAAACAGCAAACCAAGCCGCCGATGATGATGATTGGGGCGATATGGTCAGCGATAGTGACAACCACAGCGATGGCGGTAATGATGGCGATGGCCACTAGGTTCAGAGCATCGGCTTAAACAGTTTGGTTGAACAAAAAGTTGAACAAAAGCAAAACCCGACCTAGCGCAATGCCAAGTCGGGTTTTGAGCGAGTTAATGCGTTTTTCTGATTAGCAATCAGTGATTAACCGTAACGGAGTGGAGCTGGAGGGAGTCGAACCCATCGTCCGCACCAAGTAGTTATACCTTGTTCATTCACAGGCTTAGTCTCGTTGACCCTTGAGACAGGGACCGCTACTTAATCCCTAGCGGTAGGATGCCTCGATTAAAGTCTTTGCTAGCAGGCCAACCGAAGAAGACCGGACAGCGCATCCGTTGGGGTTAAACTCGGTGACCTTAACGGAGTCGGACAGCGAGTGCTCAACCGTCTAGTTAGAGGTGTTACAAAACTTAGGCAACAGCCACAGTCTTGCGAGCGAAAGGAACGATGTTGTTCGCATCTACTTTTTTGAGCCATTGATTTACGAGAGTTAGCCCGCTCTCGGCCTGCATCACTCAGTACCTGTTCCCAGCACGTCGAAACCGTGACAGCCCCGTGGTGTTAGCAGTGTTTTCCAGCGCTTTTAGGGTTGCGATCGCCCCAAGCTAGGTTTGGCAACGGCCATTCCAGGAGGGCAACAGCAGACTAAGTTGAGCTTTCAGGAATCAAGGCATTAATTAGTGCATCCCCAATTAATTTGTTCCTCGGTGCTCTTAAGCTGGCTGCTATGGGAGTAGATAACCATCGTTGAATGCTCCTGTATTCTATCGCGATTGGCGGGCGATCGGGCAAGGGCAATTGGGCGATCGGGGCGAAATTTCCCTACTGGTGGCTACGGTTTTACACCCTGGAAAGCTGCCAGCCCAAGCGCGAGCCAACTGACAATGAGACCCACACCCCCGATCGGGGTAATGACACCCAAAATTTTGGGCGCGCCGAAACTGAGGGCATAAAGGCTGCCACTGAACAGCACCATCCCCAACAGGGCAGACACCCCGGAGATCGGGAGGCTCGGGGCCACGGGTTTGGGCATCGCGCCCATCGCCACCGCAACCATCCCCAACAGCAGCGCATGGATGAGTTGATAGCGGGCAGCCGTTTCAAAAATCGCCAAGGCGCGATCGCTCAGTTTTTCCGCTAATACATGGCTGCCGAAGGCCCCAGCCGCCACCGCCATTGCTCCTAAAAATCCAGCCCCGCCTAAAAACCAACGTTCCATTTGATTCACACCAGATTTATTGATACCAGAATTATTAAAACCAGATTTTCTTGACACCGAATTTTAATGAATTCGGCCTTCCCTTAATTCCGAAAGCCATACTCAAGCACAAAGAAATCGGGATGAAAGCCAGCCAGAGGCTCTCGCAATTTAACCAATTCAGATTCAGGGCCGTGAATTGCTAGGCAGAACCTAGGCAGAAGCGTGATGAATTGCCATGATCTGATCCGCAGCCCGTTGACCCGATCGATAGGCTCCGTGAACCGTGGCCGCGTGATTGCGAGAGGTGGCTTCCCCGGCAAAAAACAGGCGATCGGCCACGGGTTTGGTCAGTTGACCGCGATCGCTCAAGGTCGCCCCCACTCGCAGGAAGGAATAGGAACCGCCCGCAAAGGGATCGCGCCCCCAGCGAGTCACCCAAACCGCCGTTGGGTCAGGAATTTTGGGGCCAAACATCCGTCGCAGAGCCTTGAGGGCACTGGCGGCCTGTTGCCCGTCGCTGAGAGCTTCCAGCTCGTGGCCCTGTTGCGCCGCATTAAACCCCAGCAAAATGGGGCGATCACTGACCCGCTGGAAATTCACCCACTCATTCCACAGACCCGGCGGATCGGAAACAAACCCGATCCAATCCGGCTCTGAGGGCCAAAAGGAGCGAGGGAATTCTAAATAGATTTTGTTCAGAATACCCATTCC
The DNA here is from genome assembly GCF_014698235.1 of Limnothrix sp. FACHB-406. Taxonomy (NCBI): domain Bacteria; kingdom Bacillati; phylum Cyanobacteriota; class Cyanophyceae; order Pseudanabaenales; family Pseudanabaenaceae; genus Limnothrix; species Limnothrix sp. FACHB-406. The sequence continues at coordinate 47,622 of NZ_JACJSP010000020.1, forward strand.
CAGTCGATTGATGGCGCTTTGGTGGGTCTCGGGCAGGGCCGGGGCAAAGGTCACTTGACCCGACTGCAACACCCCGATCGGCAAGGTCACCACGGCCGCGATCCCAACCCATTCGCCGCGATTGGTGGTGATTTTGACTCCCTGTTGATCATGCTCAATTCGGCGCACCACCTGGTTGAGCTGCAATGTCAAACCACTGGATAAGCGACGGGCGATCGAGTCGTAGCCGGTGGGGAACAGCACATCTGCCCCCTCAAAACCGTCGCCCGCATCCCACTCATTGGCCGATAGCTCCGCCATCGATCCGGCATATTCATGCTCGATCGACCCCTTCAGTAATGTCCAAACCGCCCGTTCATCGTCGGCCGTGAGGTTAGCCCGCTGAACCAAGGCTTGCAAGTCCGCTAGCAGTGGGCGATCGGTGGAACGCTTTTCCCGCAACCGGTTCTGTTGAGCCAACACCTGCTCTAACACCTGCTCTAGGCGATCGTGCCGGGCATCATCAACTAACCGACCATCCCAGTCATAAAGCCACTGATTTTCGGCATCCGTGGCCACGGTGGGAATTTGCCACTGCTGAGCCAAGGCGGTGATCGGGTTGCCCTGGATGCCATGGATCCAACTGGCTCCCAAATCCAGCGCCACCCCCTTCAGGGCCGAGGGTCGCAAAGACCACAAACGCCCCCCGACCCGATCGCGCCCCTCCAGCACTACCGGATCCCATCCGCGCGATCGCAACTGACGGGCGGCGGCCAACCCGGCAATTCCCGCCCCAATAATCAAGACCCGGCGGGACGAGTCCGCCTGCGTTAACCCCGTCATTGGTGAGGATTGTGTTGATGGGGACTGTGTTGATGGGACTTGTTTGGATGACGATTGTTGAGCATTCAGCCCCCATCCCTGACCACAACTCACCAGACCAGCACCGGCCACACCACCCAGCATTAACCGCAAGAATCGATCGCGCTTCATGGCCAACGCGCCACCCTTTACCGCTCGTTTTTTCCAGGATAGGCCGCCAACTCCAGGCCTGGATTAGCCCTCTCCCAGTTGACCAGAGGCAATCAACGGCAGCTCCTAGCCATCTCCATTAATCTTCCTGAATTACCCACTGATTCCCATGATTCGGGCCCGGTAATTGGGTTACCATCGAAGACCCGCGCTTGCATTGGGTCCGCTCTGCCATGTATCGTCCCAATCCAGAAAAAAAGCCGCTACGTAGAGCGCTGTTACTGCAACGCCAGGTTATGCCGCAAAACAAATGGCACAACCTCAGCACGGCCCTGCGCGATCGGATCCAGTCTCTCCCAGAGTGGCAAACGGCACAGGTGATTTTTGCCTATGTGAGCCATCGTTTGGAGCCGGATATTTTGCCCTTGGCGCAAACGGAGTTGGGACGCAACAAAATTTGGGTGTTGCCCCGTTGCCAAGGGGAATTGCTGATTTGGCATCGCTGGCAACCGGGTGAACCGCTGGAACCGGGGGCCTATGGGGTTCAGGAACCCGCTAGCGATGCGCCCGTGGTGGAACCAACGGCGGCGGATTTAGTTTTGGCCCCCTGCGTTGGGGCCGATCGCCTGGGCTATCGGCTAGGCTACGGGGGAGGGTACTACGATCGACTGTTGGCGGAGGTGCGCTCCAATACCCACACGATCGGCGTATGTTTCGACTTTGCCCTATTGGACGCGCTACCCACGGATCCTTGGGATCGGCAATTTGAAGCCTTTTGCACCGAAAGCCAGGTGATTCACCCCCAATCCCACGGCCCCACCCAAATTCGGATCACGATCAAACTTTTTGCCGTCTATCAAGAAACATTCGGCAAATCAGAGCTAATTTGGGAATTGCCCGCTGGTATCACGGCCGGTGAAGTTTGTGATCTGATGATCCAAAAACATCCCAACCTGGAACATTGGCGAAACATGACCCGCTTCGGCATTAACTTTCAGTTTGTGCCCGATAGTACCCTGCTGCGGGATGGGGATGAACTGGTTTTAATTCCACCGGTCAGCGGCGGTTAATTGTTCCGTTGTGATTTCCAAGTTGGATCGCGCCTGACTCAGTCATGCTGGGTCAGGCGCAGTATTGATGCGATTAATGCGTCTGAAATCCTTTGTCTGCTTCCAGTCAGGGAATTTTGAATTCCATCCCTTCACGAGCCAGGAAAGAATCGGGCGATCGCTCCTTCAGTTGCCGTTCCACTTCATCCAGAAAATCATCGCTGTGGTTTGGCTCGTGGTGAAAGACCGCCAGATGCTTTACGCCCGCCACTTCCGCCAACTTGACTCCCTCTTGCCAAGTGGAGTGACCCCAACCCACCTTGGACGATCGGGGGTTGTTGTATTCCTCATCGGTGTACATGGCATCGTAAATCAGCACGTCTGCCTCACGAGACAGTTGCACCACGTGCTCATCCATTCGATCAGGCAAATGCTCTGTATCCGTGGCATAGACCACCGTTTTTCCGTTCCAGGTAATCCGGTAGCCCATGGCTCCGTTGGGATGATTGAGCAGCCCCGTCTCAATTTCAATATCCCCATCCACCACAAACTGATCCCCAGCCGTTAGGTCATAAAAATCGACCTCCGCCTTGATCTGTCCCACGGGAATTGGGGAATGGGGATTCAGAATTCGATCGCAAAAATGATGTTTCAGCGGCTCGCCCGTATTCGTTTGGCACCCATACACCGTCAGCCGATTGCCCGGCGTGAACAGGGGCGCGAAGAACGGCACACCCTGAATGTGATCCCAGTGGTAATGCGTGAAAAACAGAAAAGCATCCAGCGTTTCGCCAGGAGCCATTGACTCAGCCAAAGACCGCAGGCCCGTACCGCCATCAAAAATTAAGCGCCGCCCGCCAACACACAACTCCACGCAGGACGTGTTGCCGCCATACCGCACAGTGGACTTGCCCGGTGCAGGAATGCTGCCTCGCACGCCCCAGAAACGGACTAGAAAATCGGGTGAAAGCGCAATCTCCATATTGCCTACATCAAACAAGACCGGAGCAAGCAGATCCGGATTGGACGGGCTAGGTGATCGCAATTCTCTTAGTGAGTGCAGCACCAAGGCACTGACCCAATCGAGCAACTGAGTATTCTCTAGCCAGGGTTATCGAGCTGCGCGATCGGTTGAAAAGCCTAATCGCTGCGGATCTGAGTTGATCACTAACACTAAGTTGATCACTGAGCTGATCGTGACTGATCGTGCGGATCGAGGGTTTGCTGAGAATGCTTAACGCAAATTGCCCGATGCTATGAGGCAAACTTATGGCCCCAGAACACCTCCTGTTGAGCCTAGCATAGACCGCGAGGATGGGCACTAACTACCTAGTTCCATTCCCGATCGCGCTGTTCCGTGCAAATTATCGGGAGCCGGCCAAAATCTAGCGCATGTTTGCACCAAAGCTCAGATTTTGGCCATCCCACCCTAAACTTCAGCCCAAAATTGGCTCGATCGCCAGCGTCAAAAAATTCCAGCAACCGAAACAATTGAACCCCAACTTTCTGATCGGGCGCTGGTTCCGGGCTTCTTCTGGCGCTGCAACAGCCTACGGATTAGCCACCGGTTTGCTGGAGTTGGCTTCCTCCGATACTTCCTGGGTCACCAAAACCGCACAGGGACAATGGTGCAGCACATAGTTACTGACACTGCCCATGAATAGCTCACTCAGCGTCGATTGACGACGATGCCCCACCACCACCAAATCCGCTTCCCAGGTGTGGGCAAGCTGACAAATGACCTTACCGGGCGAACCATGGTTTTGCGACCACTCGGCAGGAATTTGGCGTTCTGCGGCCACGTCGGCCAAAACTTTGAGCTGTTGTAGATTTTGGTCAATATAGGATTGCCAAGCCTCGTGATAGCGCTGCAACAAAGCATCATCAGGCAGAAAAGCCGGCACAAAAAATAAATCGTCGCCGGGGGGCATAGGGGCATTGCCTTCGCCGGGAAACAGCACATGCAGCAACATGACCGACGCGCCTAGTTTTTCAGCCAGGTCAATCCCCTGACGAAAAGGAGCATGGTCAACGGAAGGATCTTCAATGGCAATCAAAATTTTGTGATACATGGCTAGGCTCCTTGAGGGCTGGCTGGGATCAAAAAAGCGGGCCGCGTCAGCCAGAGTTAACGAGGGATCGCTGCAAATCAAAACCGGGGCCGTCCCAGAATGATCAGCGATCGCCGAATTTAGTCATACCAAAAAATAGTTAAGTGCTTGTTAAGTTTCAGGCCGAATTAGAAACCATCTCTAGTGTCTCTGATTCTCAATTCAATGTCTAGAAGTTGCCATATTTATTGATAATTCCATGAGCAGCAAGTTCCATCATTTTGTATTCAATTAAATTCATCAATAAATTCACTATCTGGGTTATTGTCTATTTTTTGATTAATGAGATGCATTTTATTTTTTATCTTGGCTATTTTTGAATCCACATTCAAATCCAGATGCGAATCAATATTTTCTGCCAGGATATAATTTAAGGGTATAGTCTGGCGAGAATTTTTGACCCCATTGAATTTCTCCTTCAAGAAAAGCTCGGTCTTTTATGAAGATTGATGGCGATTAGAAGCCTCTAAAACAGTAGGAATCAGCAAGAATGACGGAAATTCTTGAGCTGTGAAATAGCCGATCGCCCTCGTGCTATGAGCGAGCTTCTAGGTCGGCTTCCGCTTCCAGGGCGATCGCTTGCAGTTGATCCAACCGTTGGGGATCGGCAGGGATCCATAAACCGCGCTGATGGGCTTCTAGCAAACGCTCTGCCATATCTCGCAGGGCCCAGGGATTTTTCTGGCGCACAAAGTCCTGAACGGTGCGATCGAGCAGATAAGCCTCTGCCACACCGTCATACATGAAGTCTTCGACACAGCGGGCCGTGGCATCGTAGGCAAACAAATAATCGAGGGTGGCGGCCATTTCAAAGGCTCCCTTGTAGCCGTGGCGCATGGCGGAGGCGATCCATTTGGGGTTCACAACGCGCGATCGATACACTCGGGCAATTTCTTCCGCAAGCGATCGGGTGCGGGGGCGATCGGGTTGCGCATGGTCTCCAAAATAGACGGTGGGTTGTTGTCCGGAAATGACGCGCACGGCGGCCGTTAAGCCCCCTTGAAATTGATAGTAATCATCGGAGTCTAAAAGGTCATGCTCGCGGTTATCTTGGTTCTGCAAAACCACTTGCATTTCCCGTAATCGCTGCTCAAAGGCTTCCGGGGCCGATCGCCCAATTGGGGCCGCCAGGCCATTGCTGGGTGCATCGCCGCTGACGGGGCCCGAACGACCCGCGCAACTGTAGGCATAGCTGCTCCAGTTCAGATAGGCCCGGGCCAAGTCCTGGTCGCTTTGCCAGTTTTGAGCCTCAATCAGGCCCTGAAGGCCTGCGCCGTAGGCTCCAGGCTTGGAACCAAAGATGCGGTAGTGGGCGCGGGTGCTGGCCTGCTCCTGGGTCAGGCCGCTGGCTTGCCATTGGGCGGTTTCCTGACGCACACGCTGGGCGATCGGGTTGTCGGCGGCGGCTTCATCCAACGCGGCAACCAGGTAAACCGCCCGATCGAACAGTTCAATTAGGTTGGGAAAGGCATCCCGAAAGAACCCAGAAATTCGCAGGGTCACATCCACCCTGGGCCGCCCGATCGCGGACAGGGGCAACACTTCCACCCCCACCACCCGCCGCGCCGCCCCATCCCAGCGGGGCCGCACCCCCAACAGCGCCAACGCTTCCGCTAAGTCATCGCCTCCGGTGCGCATGGTGGAAGTGCCCCAAACCGACAGCCCAAGGGTGGTTGGATAATCGCCATTTTCCTGAACATAGCGTTCGATCAGGGTGTCGGCGGCCTTGCGCCCCACTTCCCAAGCGCTTTCCGTGGGCAGAGATCGCAAATCCACCGAGTAGAAATTGCGGCCGGTGGGCAGCACGTCCGCGCGGCCGCGGCTGGGAGCCCCCGATGGCCCCGGCGGCACAAATTCGCCATTGAGTCCCTGCAAGAGCCGATCGATTTCCTGGGGGGTTTGGCGCAAGGCGGGCAGGAGCCGATCGCGCACCCAAGCCAAAGCCTGATCCGTGTGGGATCCCACGGACGGCCAGGGGCGATCGGCAATGAGGGCCGCCACGGCTTCGCTGGCCTGGGTTTCCAGAACGGCGATCGCGTCTCCCAAGGTGCGGCAGGTGGCTAGGTGGGGCCAGCGATCGACCTCCGGCAACGGATCGCCCCAATCGGCCGTGAGGGGATCGAAGCTCAGTTGCCAATCTTGGGCGATCGCCCGCGTCAGGCCCCCTTGGCCGCCTTGGGCAGAACGGGCGATCGCCACGGTCAAATCACGCAATTGATCGCCCGTGGGACAATGCCCAAAAATATGCAAGCCATCCCGAATTTGGGCTTCCTTCAGTTCGCAAAGATAGCCATCCAGAGCGGCGATCAGATCTTCAATGGCTGATTGGCTTTCGAGAACGATCTGAGCTGAGTTTGATCCCCGAGTTAAGGAATAATTAGCAGCTCCTAGTTTGGTTTTGAGGTCCCGATCGAGCTGATTATCTTCAATCAGTTTCAATAATTTAGGAGCGATCACCCGAGTTCTCTTGGGATCTAAACTTTGCGCTTCATAATATTCATCAATCAGGCCCTCAATTAAACTCAAATCGCCATACAGTTCTGCCCTAGTTAATGGTGGGGTTAGGTGATCTAAAATTACCGCTTGGGCCCGTCGTTTGGCTTGCGAGCCTTCACCGGGATCATTCACAATAAATGGATAAAAATGAGGAACTGGCCCAAGGGCAATTTCCGGGAAGCAATTCTCTGAGAGAGCAATGCCTTTTCCGGGCAACCATTCTAAATTGCCATGCTTCCCAAAATGGATGATCGCTTGAGCGGCAAATTGCGATCGCAGCCACTCATAAAACGCTAAATATTCATGGGTAGGTTCCAAGTCTGGCGCGTGATAGTTCAAACTAGGATCCCGATCGTATCCTCGGGCCGGTTGAATGCCCACAAAAACCTTGCCCCATTGCAACCCTGAAATGGGAATTACCGGCTCTTTTTCAATCACCGTTTGGGGAAACCACTGCTCATGATCCGGTTTCGGGTTGGTCAGGGATCCCCAGCGTTGATTGATGGCCCTTTGCACCTCGATCGGCAAGGTTTCAAACCAGGTTTGGTAGTTCGTGAATGATAGATATTGGCGAATGGATCGCCCTGTCCAGCCCTCAGGATCATTGGTCGTTCCTTGGGTCAGTTGCTGAATGAGTTGGTCACCAGTTTTTGGCAATTGTTCTAAATCACCCAAGTCATAGCCCGATCGCGCCAAAGCCCACAGAAAATCAACACAACTTTGGGGCGTATCCAAGCCAACACCATTGGCCAAGCGCCCATCTCGATTTGGATAATTGGCCAACACAATAGCGATCGGGCGATCGCCAGGAGCCGATCGCCGCAACTTCACCCAATTAGCCGCCAGTTTTGCCACAAAATCCAAGCGATCGGGAATGGGTTCAAGCGCGATCGTTTCTGTTTCTAAATCTCGATCGCGCTGTTGCACCGATTTGCAAGCCACCAGCCGAGTTGCCACCCGACCGTCCACCTCCGGCAGCGCCACCTGCATTGCCATATCTCGAGGGGATAACCCTTGCTGATTGGCGAGCCATTGATCTTGGGTTCCGCTGCTCAAAATAATTTGTAAAACAGGCACATTTAACCGCTGCCAAAGGGAATGGGGTTGCGCCTGGCCAAGGGTAGATTGGGCCTTGGTGATTGCAAATCCCGTTGAAGCCAATAACAGATCGATCGCCTGAGATTCCAGGGCAGAACCCACCTCTTCCTGAATATCCAAGTCTTGCAGCGAAGCCACGTAGATGGGCAATGGTTGTAAATTCACCGCCAACAGGGCATGGCATAGTTGATCGATCGCCGCCAAGTTTCCCGCTTGATAATAGGCTCGATAAAATAAAATTCCAACAATCCCAACGGTTCCAATCGATTTAGAAACTGATGAGCTTTCAAGAGCATTATTTTTAGGATATTGGTAAAGCCCCCAACGCTCGATCGGCTGAGGGTTGGGAGGCTGATATTGCGTTTGAAAATAGGTATCTGATAACTTCAAGAGTGCATTTTGAACATTCTCTACGCCACCTTCATTCAAATAGCGCCAAATCTGGTCACACAAACTCAAGGGAGCCGTTGAATGGGAAACCAAGTCAGGATCTGGGCGATCGTCTCCGGGCAAAACCAACAGCCCAATGCCCGATCGCTCAGCTAGATCTCGCACCACCTCTAGCCCATAGCTCCAATAGGCACGGCCCCCCAACAAGCGCAAAACAATTACCTGCGCTTGCGACAAAACGTCCTCAGCATAGGTATCGATCGTCAGTTGCTGTTGCAGTTGCAAGAGGTTAGTGGCGCGGATGGCTGGAAAATTTTCCGGCAACGATCGACGGGCGATCGACAGCGTTTGAATATCCGTATCTTTGGCCGTCAAAACAATGATCGGAGCCGGAGTTTGCTCAACAAAAATAACGCCTTCTGTATTCGGTTCCCAGCCACCGGGCAACGCAGCAATCCTATGCATTGGTCTTTTGATCGTCGTGAGCGCTAGTGGAACAATGAGCAGCGTTTAGACAAGAGCGTTTAGACAAGAGCGTTTAGAAAATTGGGCAACTTAATCCCGTTCGATCGCATCGGCCCTTAAAATTTCAAGGCGATCTTTGATTCGTCTTGCCAAAGACCGATCTTAGTCCTGGGTTCGTTCAATCTTTCATCGATTTAGTGGGAGCCATGGCCGGACATAGTAAATGGGCAAACATTAAGCGCCAAAAGGCCCGGGTGGATGCGGTGCGCGGCAGTGTCTTTACCAAACTGTCGCGGGAGATTATTGTGGCGGCCCGCAGTGGTGCGGATCCTACCGGTAATTTCCAACTGCGAACCGCGATCGACAAGGCCAAGGCGGCCGGCGTGCCCAATGCCAACATCGATCGGGCGATCGCCAAGGGAGCCGGTCGGCTGGCGGGGGAAGGGGCGGAACTGGAAGCCATTCGCTATGAGGGCTATGGCCCCGGTGGCGTGGCCGTGCTGATTGAAGCCCTCACGGACAATCGCAACCGCACCGCTGCTGACCTGCGCGTGGCCTTCAGCAAAAACGGCGGCAACCTGGGGGAAACCGGCTGCGTGGGCTGGATGTTTGAAAACAAGGGCGTGGTCACCATCGTGGGCGAGGCGATCGAGGAAGATGCGCTGCTGGAAGCCTCGATCGAGGGGGAAGGAGAATCCTATGATCCCTTCTCTGGCCAAGACCAAAAGGGATTTGACCTCGTGGGGTTTGAAGTCAAAACAGCCCCAGATAACTTGGAAAATTTGGAATCAGTGTTGAAGGCGCGTGGCTTTCGGGTGTGGCAATCGGAAACTCGTTGGTTTCCCACCAACACCGTCGCCGTAACCGATCGCGATCAAGCCAAAGCCCTCATCAAAATGATGGACACGATCGAAGACTTAGACGACGTGCAAAGCGTCGCCACCAACTTTGAAATGACCGACGATCTGATGGCGGAAGTGATGGCTTAGGCGATCGGCCCCACAATCGGGAGGATCGCAGGCGAGCATGGACGATCGCTTCGGGAGGATCGCAGGCGAGCATGGACGATCGCTCAGGAGTCAGACTAAACCCCATCGCTGACCCGATCAGACTGTTCGATCCACTAGCCTGTAGTCCACTGGCCTGTAGCCCTATAGCCTGTAGTCCTAGTTTTTGAGCCTGTAGTCCTAGTTTTTGGATTGGGACTCTTCCCGAGGGGGCAACGTCGCCAACAGCACCAGGCAGTTTTTGCCATCCACCTGCAACCGATATTCCACCCGATCCATCAGCCGGTTCAAAATCAACCAGCCATAGCCATTTTCCTGCTTGGCTTCCGGCACTGGCGGCAGGTAATTATCCAAACTGAAGCCCTGGCCGCGATCCCAAATCTCGATCGCCAGCTCCCGATCCTGCACCTCCACCGACATCTCCACCGGCAGGTGGGGGCGATCCTTGTGGGCATGGCGCACCACGTTGGAATAGGCCTCCGCCAACACCAGCCGCAGACGGTTCGACTGGCGGGCCCAATCCACTCGATCGCCTAGCTCAATTTCCAGGGAACCGAGTAACCACTGCTCAACAATGGTTAGAAACTTCAAGTTGCTTGGGACTTGGATTTCAGTTCTCATCGGTTTACAGAACCTCCAGCAGCAGTAGGGTCTGGTCGTCTTCTTGCTCGTCGGGCGCAACCTGTTGCAAGGTCGCCAACAAGCGCTTGAGATCAAACGGGCTTCCTTGTTGCTTCAACAGTTCCCACAGGCCCTCCTGTTGCAACATTGAACCGTTCACCAAACTTGTTCCCGGGAGTTGTATGTTCGCCACTGTTGCTTCCGTAATTCCGTCACTAGCCATCAGCAGAGCCTCCCCTGGCTCTAGAGTCTGTTCCCCCCCCGTACCTTTCCACTCCGGCAAGATACCCAGCGGCACTCCCCGAGCCTTGAGATAGGTTGGCTCAATTTCCTTGAGATCGCCACCGGCCAGGACTTTTTCCTGAACCACCTGGGGCGACCAAACCACGGGGTAGACGTGACCCGCGTTGGCATAGCTCAAGCGTCTCGTGCTGGGAGTGTAGCGTGCTAGGGCAATCGTAATGAATCGATTGCTATTAAACAAATTTTCAAACAGGGCCCGATTCAGCCGCCGAATCGCTTCATCTGGCTCCGGAGACTCTGCCCGAGCCAGTTCTTGGCGCAAAACAGAGATCGAACTGGCCATAAATAGGGCCGCCGGAACCCCCTTTCCGGACACATCCCCAACCGCTAACCACACATCCCCCTGAGGATGGATAAAGACTTCAAAAAAGTCGCCCCCCACCTCGCGCGCGGGCTGACATTCCGCCTGCACACGCACCCCGAGTACTTCTGGCCAATGTTGGCGCAACAAGTCTGCCTGCACCTGCCGCGCCACTTCCAATTCCATGCGGAACTGCTGGGTTTGGGCTTCGGTGCGCTGATACAGACGGGCTTGGGAAAGGGCCAAGGCCGCCTGTTCTGTTAGCTCCGAAATCAGCGCTACTTCATCGGTTTGCCAGCCGGGTTGTCCTTGGCGCACCAGGGACAACAGGGCCAAACATTCTTGCTGATAGACCAAAGGGATGAGCAACTCATCGATGGCTCCCCCTGGGCTGTCGCTGCCATCGGTGTTGACTTGGGTTTGCTGAATGGTCAAGTGCTCCAGGGCCGCTTGCACCGGATCCCGCAATTGCCCGTCTTCGTGGGTCAGGCTCCAGTCATCCCGATCGAGTGGGTAGCGCAGGGGTTCTCCTTTGGCTTGCCCCCCTTCCACGGGCTGCAACAAGGCGCAATGGGCGTTCAGGGTGGTGGTAATGGTCTGGGCGATGGTGGGCAACATGCTGTCGTAATTCAGGGATTCCCGAATTGCGCTCATCATGGCGTTAAACAGGGATTCGCGGCGCAGGGCCCGGTTTAACTCGTTCGTGCGGCGCTTAACCACACGATAGGTTTCGGCCGCTTGGTTCACGACGGATTTGAGTTCGTCGGGACTCCAGGGCTTTGTCAGATATCGGAAAACTTTACCGGAGTTGATGGCTCCTACGAGGTCTTCTACGTCGGTGTAGCCGGTCAGAATAATGCGGATCGTGTCGGGGAATCGATCGACGGTTTTGCTCAAAAACTCAGTGCCGTTCATGCCCGGCATCCGCTGGTCTGAGACGATCACGGCCATTTCCCCGTCGCGATCGAGCACTTCCAAGGCATTGAAACCACTGTCAGCCTTATAAACCGCGAAGTCGCGACGGAAGGTTCGATACAACAAATCGAGGTTATCCGGTTCGTCATCAACCACCATCAATTTGAGTTTTGTTTCTGCTCTTGGTGTGGTTTGGACGACTAAGCTCATCGCGTGCTCCACTTGCACTGCTGGACAGGGTTGGCGGGGGTCGTGGGGGTGACCCCGGGGATGGGGATGGGGATGGGCATCGGGTTAGGTTTTTGCAAACAAGGTTACCCGATCGACAAAGGGGGCTAGAAAGGAGGCTAGTTTTTATTACTTAGCCTTTTCGATTCTGACGACCATGATCCGGTTGATCGCGCCATTCCTGAGTGAGGAATGGGCCGCTTCCAAGCTGGGAAGAGAATTGATCTTCGGAACTGGTGTAGCGATCGATACAAGTGGGCCAAGGCTCACTCGGGACAAGGGGGAATTCCCACGTTCTACCCTAGCCTACCCGATGTGCTGAAACACTGGGCGTGAAATCCTAGACACAAACCAACTGATTCAGCCCATGCCCTGGCCGTTGACGAACCAATGACTAGATGCGCTGGCTAAGCGACTGGCTGAGCGACTGGCCGAGCAACTGATTAGTTTTTACCCAGTTTTGGCTTGAGGAATCATTGGGCTGGAGAAATCATTGGGTTTTGAATCATCCCGCTCATCAATCCTTCAGTGGCCGAGAAATTTCAGCAGTCCCCAAAGGAAAATACAGAAAAAGTTCAAAAGAACCCCATTGGCATTGATTCGGCTAGATTCTCTCTGCAATTCGCAATTTTGCGGATCGCGATCGGGAATTTTGACCCATTTCAGCATCGTTGGGGCAGATGGGCTTTTTGGTGATGACTTTGAGTTGGGTTGATTCTCGCAGTCGGTGCTTCACAATTCGATCCTCAAGGCTGTGGAAGCTGATGACGGCAAGGCGGCCCTGGGGAGCGAGCCAATTGGGGGCCCGATCGAGCAGGGTTTCCAAAACTGCCAACTCTTGGTTCACCACAATCCGCAGGGCCTGAAAGGTGCGGGTGGCGGGATGGATGCGCCCATGACGATATTTACCGGGCACGCAGCGGGCGATCGCGTTGGCCAGCTCGAGGGTGGTTTGGAAAGGCTGCGTTTGCCGTTGCTCCACGATCGCCCGAGCAATCCGCCGAGATAATCGTTCTTCACCATAGGTATAGATCGCGTTGGCCAGGGGCACTTCTTGCCAATGGTTCACCACATCGGCGGCGGATTCCGTGAGCCGATCGTCCATGCGCATGTCCAAGGGGCCATCGTGGCGAAAGCTGAAACCCCGATCAGGCTGGTCAAACTGCATGGAGCTAACGCCCAAGTCTGCCAAAATGCCGTCAAATTGCTGATCGCCGGGGTTGAACTGCGCAAAGTTGCTGCGCACGAAGGTGACGCGATCGCCCCAAGGGGCCAACCGTTCCCGCGCGATCGCCAAGGCGCGATCGTCACAATCGAGGCCCACCACCCGCACCTCTGGATCGGCCGCCAGCAGGGCCACCGTGTGGCCCCCAGCACCCAGCGTGGCATCCAGATAGCACCCGCCCGATCGAGGTTGCAGACCCGCGATACATTCGTCTCGGAGCACGGACAAGTGGCCCCAGTCGATCGACTCAGCGGGGAACGCCTTCGCCTCCGATCGGCTCCCATTAATCGATTCATCCAGGCCAGAATCCACAGGGCCAGAGTCCACAAAGTCAGGCTCCACAGAATCAGATCCCACAGGATCAGATGCAACGGGACTAGGCTCAGGGGCAGAACTTGCGGAACTCATGGCAGCGGCGGTCATAGCAAACATCGGCGAGGCAAACATCGGCGAAGCAAACATCGGCAAGGTGCAACATTGGCGGCCACCGGGCTGAGGCCAAGGGAACCAACGGAGTTCCATTATCCGCCCGGGTGGGAATTCGCCGATCGCGGGTCGATCGTGCCAAGTCAACCACTGCCGGGCCCAAGTCAAGATTTCCAGACCGATCGACCCTCAGGATCCAAATCAGATCTAGCAAGCCCTTGGTTTCCTCCTCTACAATCAACCCAACCTTTAACGACGATCCCTACCGTTCCCTTCATCGGATTTGCCGTTAAAGCCATTGTTTAGGAGCAACCATCGTGAGTCCCCAAGTCCTCGCTGATCCCGCCTCGATCGCCCCAGTTGCCTTTTCCACCGAGGCCTTTGACGCAGCCGTCATGAAAACCTACGGCCGCTTCGCGATCGCCCTGGAGCGTGGCGAAGGTAGCCGCGTTTGGGACACCGAGGGCCGCAGCTATTTGGACTTTGTGGCGGGCATTGCCACCTGCACCCTGGGCCATGCCCACCCAGTGATGACCAGCGCCGTGAGCCAGCAGATTCAAAAACTGCACCACGTTTCCAATCTTTACTACATCCCTGAACAAGGGGCGTTGGCGGCCTGGTTGGTGGAACATTCCTGCGCCGATCGGGCGTTTTTCTGTAACTCCGGAGCCGAAGCCAACGAGGGCGCAATCAAACTGGCCCGTAAATATGCCCACACGGTGTTGGGCATTGATGAACCGGTGATCCTCACGGCCCACGCCAGCTTCCACGGGCGCACCTTGGCCACCATCACCGCCACCGGTCAGCCCAAATATCAAAAGAACTTCAGCCCTCTGGTTCCGGGGTTTGAATATATCCCTTACAACGACATTGCGGCCCTGGAAGCGACGATCGCCCGCTTGGAAACCAACGGCCCCCGCGTCGCTGCCATCATGCTGGAAGCGCTTCAGGGAGAAGGGGGCGTGCGTCCGGGCGATCGGGCTTATTTCCAACGGGTTCGGGAAATTTGCGACGATCGGGGCATCTTGTTGATTCTTGATGAAGTGCAAGTGGGCGTTGGCCGCACGGGGCAACTGTGGGGCTACGAAAACCTGGGCATTGAGCCGGATATTTTCACTTCTGCCAAGGGCTTGGGCGGCGGCATCCCGATCGGGGCCCTGCTGTGCAAGGCCAAGTGCAATGTGTTTGAACCGGGTGACCACGCCAGCACCTACGGCGGTAATCCCTTTGCCTGTGGGGTGGCGATGGCCGTTTGCCAAACGGTTGGCGCACCGGGCTTTTTGGACAATGTGCGCGATCGGGGCGAGCAATTGCGGGCGGGTCTGAAGGCCCTGGCGGTTCAATATCCCAACTTGATTGCGGAAGTGCGCGGTTGGGGTCTAATCAACGGCCTGGTGCTGAGGGAAGATGCGGGCCTCAGCTCGATCGATTTGGTCAAAACCGCCATGGCCGCCGGTCTGTTGCTGGTGCCGGCCGGGCCGCAGGTGGTGCGATTTGTGCCGCCCCTGATCGTCACTGCCGCCGAAATTGACGAAGCGTTGGCCGCCATCACCCAAGCGATTGCCACCTTGCAAGCGGCCTAGGGCGATCGGGTTGGCTATGCCGATTGCACGAATTGCGTCAATTTGACGAGTTGATTTGATTAATCGATTGGATTCAACAGGGCGATCGGGAAACAAGCTGGATTCGCCCATCCCCAACGATCCAAATGATCTAATCTGGCGGGATAGGCATGGCTTATCCCGTTTTTGTTTTTTTGATTGAACGAACCCAGAGCCTGATCAGCAACTCAAGTTGGCGGCTAAAGTGGCTAGAACCGACCGCCAAAATTTGCTACCAACTTTGCCAATAAAATTTGCTAACAAGGTGTGGAGGCTCAAGCAGCCCCTGACTCAGTGGCCCATCATCCAACAGCCGAAATTCAGCGGTAGCCCCTCGGCCGAGGCCTTTTAGCCGTCATGATTTGCCTTTGCCAGCAGGCCAGCCCCTCCGCGATCACATCTTGCAAAAATTCCCATGAAAATCATTAAGAAAATTCTGGCGGGCAGCTTTCTCACCCTGGGCGGCTTCTTTTGGCTGGTCGCTCTTTTGGTTCCGTTGTCGCCCTTGGAACCGGGACAAACCGTTGCCGATCGGGAGCGCGAAAACCAAAGCGCTATTTTGGGATGCGTTGTCTTTGGTGCGCCCTTTGTGGCGGGTGGTGGCTGGCTGCTTTGGGATCTTAAAAAACAACATCAAACACAACAAAAAAATCAAGAGCGCCAACAACAGGAACAGCTACGCCAATGCCTGATGGAGTTGTTAGCTGAAGGACAAGGCCAGGTCACCCTATTTGAATTTGCCATGCGATCGGGCTTGGAGGCCGATCGGGCCCGCGCCTATCTCGATCGCATGTCGATTGAATTTGGGGCAGAATACCAGATTGGACAGCAGGGAGAAACGCGATACTTTTTCCCGATCAGTCACCATTAATCTCAGAATTAATCTCAGATTCCAGATTTCAGATTCCAGATTTCAGATTCCAGATTTCAGATTCCAGATTTCAGATTCTAGATTTCAGATTCTAGATCTCAAATTATGGTTGATTATGGGGTGAATTCAAGGTTCCAAAATTAGCCCAATTCCGTTGTGCTTTTTGCTGGTTCTTCAGAGCCTGATTCCTTAGATTAAGCCTTTAGAAGCCTCAGAAATTCAAGATTCCACCCAAAATCAGGTTATGAAACTTCTTGTTCAATCACGTCCTCTTCTGCCAATAGCAATGGGCATTGCCACAATTTTGAGTCTTGCGATCGCCCCGCCGAGTTCAGGGCAATCCCTTGGAGCCAATTGTTTCGGCACAATTCGCGGTAATTCAGCAGTGAATTTGCGATCGGGCCCGGGCACTCAATTCCCGATCGTAGATCGAGTCAATCCGAGCAGTACGGTGATTTTGCTCAACGACGCGAGTGAGCGGTGGGAACCCAATCCCCTGACCCGCACCGATGGCCAGGGCAATCAGTGGCACATGGTCACCAAGTCCCGATCGGGTCAAGGCGAGATCGTGCCGCCTCATCGCCGGGTCTGGATCCGCGAAGACCTGATGAGCATTAGCTGTCCGCCCTAGGGAAGCCAGCGATCGAGCGATTGCACATAGTTGACCACCGTTGCCCCGGCAATTTGTTCGGCGGCTTGGGCAGCGGGGGCGCTGGGTTCTTGGCTCGCCGCACCGTTGGATGGAGCTGCGGCGGAATCGGTGGGAACCGAGGGGCGATCGCTCGGCGGCTCCACAAAGGTAACCACAACAATTTTGGGATCGTTGGCGGGGCCCGCTGCCACGGCCCAAGCGCCGATCGGTTGGTCGCTTTGCCGCACCAGGCTGTGGGTGGCCAACCAGCCGATCGCGACGTTGGGTTGGGGTGGGCGATCGGGAGGCTGGCTCGCCTCGGGGGCGGGGAGGCTGCTGGTGCGCGGTTGCAGGGCCGATCGCAACAATTCCAAGGTGCTGGGCTGCAACCCCAAAAACTCCCGGCTGACCTGGGCCGATCGATCCTTGACCAAATGGGGTTGCACCCGATAACCACCATTCACCGCCACGGCGGCCATCACGGCAATTTGCAGGGGGGAGGCGGCCATTTCGCCCCGGCCCAAGGCCAGATTCACCCCTTCGCCCAAATACCAGCGGGCTTGCACCGATTCCCGTTTCCAAAGGGCTTCCAAGCTGGGGCCCGGATCCTCATCCTCGGCCAGTTCAATGCCCGATCGCTGGCCAAACCCAAACCGACGGGCCCAGGCGATCGTGTTGGTGCTATCCAGCCGGAGCGCCACCTGCTCAAAAAATGCATCACTGTCTTGGGTGTCTAACTTGCCCAAGGCCTCTCGAAAGTTGAGGGTGACAATGCTTGGCCAGGTGACCTTGGTAAATTCCGCCCAGGGCAACCCACCGGGACGACTGCGGCGATCGATCCGCCACCGTTGATGAAGGGCCATTTGCCCCGACTCCAGCGCCGCCACGGCGGTAATCCACTTGAACAGCGCGCCCGGACGAATGGCTTTCAGGGCCCGGTTGCCCCCCTGACCCGGGTTGGGCCATTGGCCGGCCATGGCCAAGACCGCGCCATTGTCCGGATCCAAGGCAACTGCGGCCCCGCTGACTCCGTTAATCAGACCCTCCAGGGTTTGTTGCAGCGGTAAATCTAGGGTCAGGCGAACCGGCGTGGGCGGTTCCGTGGGCTTGCGGGCCAACACGCGCACGGGCAGACCATTGCGATCGAGTTCGACTTGCTCGCCCCCGGACTGGCCCCGCAGTTGGGCCTCCAGGGCCGCTTCCAAGCCCGATCGCCCAATCAGATCGCCCGATCGGTAATCTTGCAGCGGCTCCAGGCGATCGACCTCCGCCGCGTTCACCTCCCCCACCTTGCCCAAAATGGTCTGGGCGAGCTGTCCGTGGGGATAGTCGCGCTCCGCCTCGGGCTGGATCGCCAGGCCGCGCACTTGGGTGGCCAACTCCGCCACCGTGGTCATTTGCGAAGGGGGCAACCCCCGGGCCAAGCGCACCAATACAGGCGATCGCCAACCGGCCTGCTCCAGTCGTGCCAGCAGTTCCGACTCCGGCCGCCCCAACACTCGGGCCAACTCCGGCAAAATGGCCCGCCACTCTTGCGGCGATTGGGCCACGGGCCAAGCCATGGCCGAAATTGAGGGGCGATTATCCACCAACACCCGCCCCGATCGATCCAGCAGGGCAGCCCGGGTTGGCAGGGTTGGCATCAGTCGAATTCGGCTGGCCGCCGCCAATTGTCGATAGCGCTGTCCTTCCACCAGTTGCAGATAGGCCAACCGGCTGCCAATGCCCCCCAACAACACCACGGCCACGATCAAACACCCCAACGGCTGGTAGCGCCGCCCGATCGTCCGTTCCGGCTGCTGATCCAATTTGGGCGAGTTGGGAGGGGGCGATGCGACCATGGAACGACAACAGCCCAGCGCGGGCGCAGCGAAAAGGGCTAATCGATGAGGGCTAATAAGGGCGATTTAATCAGCTTGCCACAGACTGCTCCCGCAGACCGCCGCTGATGGAGTTCGTCGCAAAACCCGAAATAGTCGGCATAGAATAGGGCAAGATTTGTTCAATTCCCGTTGTCCAGTTCCCGTTGTTCAGTTCCCGTTGTTCAGTGACGAAGCTCAAACCTGAGGTTCGATCGCCCATGAACCGCCAGGTTTGAACAACTGCCCTAGAACAACTACCCTGGAACAATTGCCCTGGAACAATTGCCTCGATGGTCTTTCAATCCCCGGCAGCATCACCGGCCATGTCCCAAACCGCAATCCGAGCCAGCCAGGCGATCGAAACCGATACCCAACTGGATGTCGAGTTACGAAAAGTCTTCAAAGTCTATAACGGCGAAACCGCTGTGCGCGGCGTGGATCTCCACATCGGGCGGGGTGAGTTTTTCAGTATTTTGGGTCCCTCCGGTTGCGGCAAAACCACCACCCTGCGCCTCGTGGCTGGCTTTGAGCAACCTTCGGCCGGCGAGGTGCTGGTTAGGGGGCAATCGATGCTGAATGTGCCTCCTTACCAGCGTCCCGTCAACACCGTGTTTCAAAGCTATGCGCTCTTTGGACACATGACCATTTGGGACAATGTGGCCTTTGGTTTGCGGATCAAGCGCTGTGGCAAGGCGGAAACCGAGGAGCGGGTGAATGAGGCCTTGGCCCTGGTGAAGATGGAGAAATTCGCCCGGCGCTATCCCAACCAGCTATCGGGCGGTCAACAACAACGGGTGGCCCTAGCTCGGGCCCTGGTGAACCGACCGGCGGTGTTGCTGTTGGATGAACCCTTGGGCGCGTTGGACTTGAAACTGCGCAAGGAAATGCAGATGGAACTATCCACGCTGCATCGAGAATTGGGGTTGACCTTTGTGATGGTGACCCATGACCAAGAGGAAGCCCTCAGCCTGTCCGATCGGATCGCGGTGATGAATGAAGGGCGCGTGGAACAGGTGGGCAGCCCCAGCGAGATTTATGAGTCGCCGCGCACGCCGTTTGTGGCGGATTTCATTGGGGATACGAATCTGTTTCGAGGCCGGGTGGCAGAGTTCGATCGCACCGGCAGCGCGATCGTGACTGACAGCGGCCTGAAGTTGGTGGCGGCCCCCAGTGGAGATTGGGCAGGCAGCGCGGGCGAGGCGGCGGCCGTGAGCGTGCGCCCCGAAAAAATTCAAGTTAGTCTTTACCCGCCCGACCTGGCGGTGAACTGTTTTGAGGGCTGGTTGCAGAACGTGATGTACCTGGGAACCCATGTGCATTACGTGGTAGAACTGCGATCGGGCGATCGGTTAACGGTCATGCAGGTGAATACCGGCGGCGAATTGCCCGCCCTCAAAACCCCCATTTACGCCTATTGGTCAACGGCCGATGCCCTGGCCATGCCAGCAGCCTAGGGCGAAGGGGGGCTAATCAACCATTCCCCAGGGACTGACTCCCACAGTCCTGGTTCCCAAAGCATGGCCCAGCCAGCGCTCTACCCAACCTTGCTTTGATCATTCATGGCTTCCGTTGCCCCTTCTCGTCGTGCCCTCTCCCGTCGTGACTTCTTGCGCCGCACTTCGGTGGCGGCCGCTGGCCTGGCCATGACGGGCTGTGGCTGGCGTTTGGCCCAGGTGCGGCCATCGCCGGGCGCAGTCGGGGATCCTTCCAAGCTTTATATCTACACCTGGGCTGGCTACACCGATGAGCTACTGATCGCTCGGTTCCAAAAGGAAACGGGCCTGTCGGTGGTGGTGGATATTTTTGATTCCAATGAGGTGATGTTGGCCAAGCTGCAAGCGGGCGGCGGCAGTCAATACAGCATCATCTATCCCTCCGATTACATGGTGCGGCAGATGCGAGAGCGCAATCTGCTGCGGGAGTTGGATCACGATCGACTGCTGGGGTTGCAGGATTTGTTGGAAACCTACCAAAATCCCAGCTATGACCCCAAAAATGGCCACAGCGTCCCGGCTGCTTGGGGCACAACGGGCTTGATTTACAACCGGCAACGGGTCGATCGCCCGCCAACGGATTGGGAATTTTTGTGGGCTAACCGGGCCCGCCTCCAGCGCCAGGTGACGCTGTTTAATGATCAGCGGGAAACCATGGGCTTGGCCTTGCGCCGGTTGGGCCATTCCTACAACTCCCAGGATCCTGATCAAATTCGCCAGGCCTACGAAGCATTGCGGGAACTGCGACCGGCGATCGCCCAATTCACCACGGATGGTTGGAAAGACCGGATTTTGGCGGGGGACTTAACGATCGCCATGGGCTTTTCCTCTGACGCGATTGAGGCGATCGAGGAAAACGACCAGTTGGGCTATGTGATTCCCGCCAGCGGCTCTTCCCTCTGGACAGACACGATGGCGATCCCGATCAGTGCGCCCAATGTGGAAGCGGCCTATGCTTGGATGAATTTCACGCTGCAGCCGGAGGTGGCCGCAGGCATGACCCAACGCCTGAAGTTTGCTACCGCCAGCCGCCGGGCGATCGAACAGTTGCCGCCGGATTTGGTGCAAAATCCCAGCCTGTTCCCGTCTCAATCGGTGCTCGATCGCTGCGAGGGCATTGCTCCCGTGGGCGCGGCCACCTCCCTTTACGATCGCTACTGGACTCAGCTAACCAGCGGCTAGGGCCGAGCAAGCCTTAATGACTGTTAATTGAACGTTAATTGAAGCTGTTCACGCCAACTGCCCAACCCCTTGAACTGTCTTTGCTGATTAGTCCTAACAAGCCCTATGACCCCCGCTAGCCCCGCTAACCCGATCGTTGAGGCTCCCGCACCCAAACCCCGCCGTTGGGTTGGCCCCTGGGCGCTGTTGGGGCCGCCGGGCCTGTGGCTGTTGCTGCTGTTGGTTTTGCCGGTGCTGGTGATTTTTGAACTCAGCCTGGTTCCCGGCATCAAGCCCGGCGATTTGGTGAACCCCTCAGGGATTGACAACTACCTGACGGTGTTTCAGCCCATCTATCTTCAAGTGATTGGGCGCACCCTGTTCTATGCGATCGGGACAACGGTGGTTTGTTTGCTGCTGGGGTTTCCGGTGGCCTATTGGTTGGCGCTGATGTCGCCCAAGCGGTGGCAAAACCTGCTGTTGGTGGCCTTTACGCTGCCCCTGTGGACTTCTTCGCTGCTGCGTTCCTACGCTTGGATTACGATTTTGCGACCCACGGGCGTGTTGAACTCCCTGTTGGGGTTGGTGGGGCTGCCGGGTCTGGATATTTTGAACCAAACGCCCGCCGTGCTCCTGGGGATGGCCTACAGCTTTTTGCCCTATATGGTGCTGATTCTGTACTCCTCTCTGGAAAAGCTCGATCGCCGGTTGTTAGAAGCGGCGGCAGATTTGGGGGCCACCCCGATCGAGGCCTTCTGGAAAGTGACCGTTCCCCAAAGCTTACAGGGCATTGCCGCCGGTTCGCTGCTGGTGCTGATCACCAGTTTGGGCGACTTTGTGAACCCGGAATTGCTCGGCGGGGCCTCCAGCATGACGGCTTCCCGGCTAATCTATAACCAGTTTCTGGGTGCGACCCAAAATTGGGGCTTTGGTTCGGCTTTGAGTATGCTGATGATCCTGGCTGTCAGCTTGGGGATTGCGTTGCTCATTCGCTACGGTGATGGCCGCCCCGCTGCCTAGGGTGTTTGGGGATGCATGATGGTGCAGTGGTTCGTTTGTCTTTGCTTGATTCCCTTTGATTGCTCTTCCCGATCGCCCCATGCTCGATCTCGATCCTGCTTCAACGGATTCCCAGGAGGCCCTCGCAGACGCTATGGCTCGATCGCGTAAGCCTCGCCTGACCTGGCAGGGCGCATTTACCTCGGTCATGTTCTTCCTGATGTACCTGCCGATTCTGGTACTGACGGTCTATAGCTTCAATCAGTCGCCCTACAGCGCCGGTTGGACAGGGTTCACCCTGGAGTGGTATGCCAAGCTGCTGCGGGATGGGCGAATTTTGGGAGCCTTGCAAACCAGTCTTGCGGTGGGTTTGGGGGCTGTTTTGGTGTCGGCGGTGTTGGGAACCACGATGGCCGTTGGCCTGGCCCGCTATCGATTTTGGGGCAAGGGGCTATATCTAGGCATGTCCTATTTGCCCTTGATCGTGCCGGATATTGCGATCGCGGTGGCCACGTTGGTGTTCTTGGCGGCGCTGACGATTCCCCTCAGCTTTTGGACGATCGTGGCGGCTCATATTGTCTTCTGCTTGGCCTATATTGCCCTGGCGGTTTCCACTCGCTTGGCGGATCTCAATCCCTATTTGGAAGAAGCGGCCCAAGATTTGGGCGCAACGCCGGTTCAATCCTTCTTTCAGGTGTTGTTGCCGCAACTGGTGCCGGGAATTATGTCGGGCTGTTTGTTGGCCTTTGTCCTCAGCTTGGACGACTTTTTGATTGCCAGTTTCACGGCCGGTGGCGGTGCAACAACACTCCCAATGGAAATTTTCAGCCGGATTCGCACGGGGGTTAAGCCGGATGTGAATGCTTTGAGTGTGCTGTTGCTGTTGGGTTCCGGGGCGATCGCCTTTGCGGCTGAATGGCTCCGTTTCCAAAGCGAGAAAAAGCCCTCTTAGGGGATGCTTGAAAAGCCAAAACGGCTACCTTGCGGGTCTCACCGACCGACAAAGACGAGGGGCTTAGGCCCCTTGCCCCCCACGATCCGCTAACGGCAAGATCGGGGTTTCAGGCGATTTGACGACAGACCCTAAGTCCCTTGCCCCCAAGACCCCTAGTGCTTTAGCTTTCAGCCGATTTTTCACAATCTCTCGATTCCGGGAGGAGCCACCACCGTCGTCTGGCAACTGAGAAAAGAATGAGATCCATTCAACCGCTGCCGATCGAGGTGGTGAATTTAATTGCGGCGGGGGAGGTGATCGACTCTCCGGCGGCGGTGGTGCGCGAGTTGGTGGACAACGCGATCGATGCGGGAGCCACGCGGTTGGCCCTGTCCCTTTGGCTCGATCGGGGCCAAATTCGGCTCACAGACAACGGCTGCGGCATGAGCCGAGCGGATCTGTTGCGGGCGGCCGCTCCCCACAGCACGAGCAAAATTCACGATCGCCCCGATTTGTTCAACATCCGCAGCCTGGGATTTCGGGGAGAAGCATTGCACAGCTTGGCCCAACTGAGCCGCCTGAGCCTCAGCAGCCGACCGGTTGGCGGGGAGGGTTGGCGAGCGGTTTATGATGCCACAGGCCAGGCTGTGAGCTGCGAAGCGGCCCCGATCGCGCCGGGAACCATTGTCTTGGTGGAGGATTTGTTCGAGGCTTGGCCGTCACGGCGCGATAGTTTGCCGTCTTTGGCTCAACAGTTGCGATCAATCCAGCAGGTGGTTCAGCAAGCGGCCCTTTGCCATCCCGCCGTGGCCTGGACGGTCTATCGCAACGATCGGCTCTGGTTTGCCCTGTCGCCGGGAGATTCTGCCCGTCACCTGTTGCCCCAAATCTTAAAACCGGTGCGATCGGCAGATTTGCGAGAGGTGCAGTGGGTGGCCGCCTTGCCCAGCGACCAGGAAGGATCCGCCCAAATCACCGTCACCTTGGGTCTGCCCGATCGCGTCCATCGGGCCCGCCCTGACTGGGTGCGGATTGCCGTGAACGGGCGAATGGCGGAAGTGCCGGAACTGGAAAGCACGATTTTTGCGACCTTGGGGCGCACCCTGCCGCGCGGCCGCCACCCGATCGCCCTGGTGCATCTCCGGTTGCCGCCCCAATGCATTGACTGGAACCGCACCCCCGACAAACACAAGCTTTACCTCCAGCCGATCGACCATTGGCAAGCCCAGGTACAGGCGGCGCTTCAACAGGCCCTTTCCTTTCGCGAGGCGATCGACGAACCCCAAACCAACACCTACGCGATCGGGCGAACGGCCAAGCTCATTCGGGCCGCCGAAGGGCGATCGACCTATCGTGTGCGCACCGCCGCCGATCCCAACGCCTCTCCGGATGATCCCCAAGCCCTGGGGCAACCCCGATCGCCCGAACCACTTGACGATCCCTTGGGGGGACAACTGCGGGCGATCGCCCAGGTTCACAACACTTACATTGTGGCGGAGCATCCCGGCGGTCTATGGCTGGTGGAGCAGCACATTGCCCATGAGCGGGTTTTGTTTGAATATTTGCGCGATCGTTGGCAAATTTCCGCCCTGAAGCAACCGATCGTCCTGAATGAGCTGGGCGAGGCGGAACGGGAGGGGCTGGCGGGCTTGGGGATTGAAATTGAACCCTTTGGCGATCGCTGCTGGATTGTGCGCAGTGCTCCGGATCCCTTACTCGATCGCCCTGACTTGGCCGCCGCCTTGGGGGAGCTGGCCCACAGCAACAACCTGGAAGCGGCCCAAGTGGCCGTCGCCTGCCGCACCGCCATTCGCAACGGCACGCCCCTGACGCTTGTGGAAATGCAAGATTTGCTCGATCGATGGCAACGCACCCACAATCCTCGTACCTGTCCCCATGGGCGACCGATTTATTTACCCCTCGATGAATCGAGTTTGGCGCGTTTTTTTCGTCGCCATTGGGTCATTGGCAAAAGTCACGGCATTTAGCCCTTAATTACTCCCATTATTTCGGTAGTAATCCTGCAAGTCAGTTCGCAAATCATTCCCTCAGTTACCCCTCAAAAAGCGATTCAGCACAATTTTTCAGCTCAAGGAGTTTCAAGATCAACGTTAGAATAGAAAAATCTTCCGGAAGCGCCCATTTTAGCAACCCTTAATGATTTTCATTAGTTCCCTAAAACATATCTCTCAATTAAAAATCATTCGACTATTTGCGGCTCTTTTGTTGACCCTGATTATCCTGCAACCGCTGGTCATTATCTCGGCCGGGGAGCGGGGCGTGGTGCTCCGTTTTGGTCAGGTGCAGCCTCAAATTCTCAATGAAGGCCTACATCCGATCATCCCGATCGCGGAAGCCGTTAAAAAATTAACTGTTCGCGTTCAAAAGCGTGAAATTTCAGCCGAAGCCTCTTCTAAAGATTTGCAAGAAATTGAAACCGATGTGGTCTTGAATTGGCATTTGGTTCCCGATGAAGTTAATTTAGCGTTCCAACAGCTCGGGGATGAACTGGCTGTGGTCGATCGAGCCATTGATCCCGCCGTTGAGGAAGTTTTAAAAGCCGTCATGGCCAAGTACACGGCGGAAGAAATTATCACCCGCCGGGAAGAAGTTAAGGGAGCCGTAGACCAACTGCTGAGCAATCGGCTACGGGGATATCATATTTTTGTTGATGATATTTCGCTGGTTCATGTCAATTTTTCCGATCGCTTCAGTGAAGCTGTCGAAGCCAAGCAAATTGCGGAACAGGAAGCCAAGCGAGCGGAGTTTTTGACCCTGAAAGCCGCCCGAGAAGCGGAAGCAAGGGTTAATTGGGCCAGGGGTGAGGCCGAAGCACAACGACTCCTCAAAGAACACCTGACCCCAGAGTTAATTCAACGCCAGGCGATCGAGCGGTGGAATGGTCAATTACCGACCATCATCGGTAGCGAAGGATTAAAGCTCTTTAACCTAGAATCTCCGCCCAAGGCTGTAAATTCCACCCCAAATCGCTAGGAAAGGGATTGCTACTCTTGAAAGCTCAAACCATCCGGCAAGGTTAGGATTCCGAACTGCACCAACGCCACCACCAAAATTGTATAGGCCGTGGAAGACAGCAATCCTGTGACCAGCGTTTTCCGAAAACTTTTATTTTGATCCTCCTTTTGAACCATTTCCGTCGCCCCAAATTGCATCATCAGAATTCCCACCACATTCGAGAGCCAATAGCCCACGATCGCACCCCCGAAAAAACTGTGCGGAATTAGCCAATTGCAGAGCGCACCAAAGCCATAGGCGATCGGCAGATTAAAAATCAAATCATTCCACCAGCACAGTGGCGAGAGCAGATAGCCCACAACAACCAGCAGCCCACCTTTCAATTTTTTCAGGAGTTTGAATCCCAGCGTTTGGGATTCTACCGCTGTGATTTCTTGCTGAAACTGAGCAATCGCTTGGGCATCTTGACGGGTTGCCCCATTGGTTGCATTGGCGGTGTTCATGGCTGTGTTAAGGGATTCATCAATGGGCAACGGATGGGTGGGTGAGGGTTGGGAAGTCATAGATTCCATAGTTGTGATCAAAGGATTGCGGTAGAGAGACACAATAACTTGGCATTGCTTGGTTGAAAGTTAACCAAAGTCATTGTTTCAGCAAGAATCAAAGTCATTTTTTAATGACTTAAGTTTAGCCCATAAAACCAAATTGACATTAGCGGCACAAGGAAGGTCAGAATTAAGTTCAATGGAATTCCCACCCTGGTGAAGTCTAAGAATTTGTAGCCTCCTGGCCCATAAACCATTGTATTAGTTTGATAACCGATCGGGGTTAGGTAGCTATTTGAAGCCGCAAACATCACCACCAGCATGAACGGCAAAGTGTAGAATTCCAGGGTTTCCGCAACCTTCACCGCGATGGGCAACATTAATAAAACCGCCGCATTATTAGACAGGGCTTCAGTGAAGAGGGTTGTTACGCCATAGAACAAAACTAACAGCCAAAACCCCGAAAGATGTCCTCCCACTTGCGTTAATTGTGATGCTAACCAGTCAGTAGCTCCTGATTTTTCCATAGCGGTTCCTAGGGGCATCAGACCCGCCAGGAGAAAGATAATATCCCAGCGAATGACTCGGTAAATTTCTCGAGGCCGCAAAATTCCCGTGGCAATTACCAAGACAACACCCGCCAGAGCGCTAACCAAAATGGGAACCGTTTCCGTGGCAGCAGCCAGCACGGTTCCTAGGGCGATCGCCAGGGCTAAACCAGCCTTGTCCCGCTTTAAGGGTTCCAGTTCTCGCGGTTCTACTACTAATAATTCAGGGCTGGATTGCAGGCCGCGCAAACTGTCATGTGGCCCTTGCACCAATAGAACATCACCAAACCGCAAACGAACATCCCGCAACCGTTCGCACAAGCAATCTTGTCCACGACGAATGGCTAAAACCGTGGAGTTATATCGTTGCCGAAATCGCAGTTCTTGTAAGCTAGAACCGATGAGGCTAGAGTTCGAAATAATTAAGGCTTCCGCAATCGATCGCTCGTTAGATTCGAGGGAAAATTTGGCATCGGGTAGGATTTCCAGCCCCCGTTCATCCTTCAGGGTCAGCAGGCGATCGCGGTTGCAGCGAACCAGCAAAATATCCCCTGCCATTAACAGCCAATCGTGGCTTACAGGTCTATAGGTAATGCCATCGCGAATCACTTCCAAAACATCAAGATCATATCGGTGATGAAAGTCACTGGCTGGCAGCGATTTCCCAATCAAAGAGGACTGATGGGTCACAATAATTTCGCTGAAATAATCACGCAGCCCATAGTTTTCAACGGTTGAAATTTCACCGGGCTTCCGTCGATCGGGCAGAAGATTGGGAGCCGCCAGTGCCAAGTAGCACAGACCAATCACAAAGACGATCAGGCCCATGGGTGCAAACTCAAACAGGCCAAATTCTCCATAGCCCAGTTGCTTAGAAAGTCCACTGGCTACCACATTGGTTGAAGTACCAATTACTGTAATCGTGCCGCCAAGCACAGTGGCATAGGACAGCGGAATTAATAGCTTTGAGGTAGAGATATTCTGTTTTCGGCACCAATTTTCCACAATCGGAATAAACACCGCCACCACGGCTGTGTTGTTCAGAAATGCTGTGATCGGCCCCACAATTGACCCCAGCACAAAAATTTGACGAGTTGGATTCTTGCCGCCTTTTTGTTGCAGAAATTCACTGACCACTTGAATCGCACCTGTACGTTCGATCGCGGCACTCAGCACAAACATTGCCATAACCGTGATCGTTGCTGAATTACTAAATCCAGCGATTCCCTCTTCGGGAGTGATGAGTCCTAGGAGAATTAGCAAAACAGCAATTCCAATTGCTGTGATATCAACGGGTAACCATTCCACAATGAATAGGAAGAATGTGATCGCCAAAACACCAAGAGTAAGCGCAATAGACATTGTTAGCTACGGTTTTAAGAAAAACCGCTAGAAGCGAAGAGATTTAATTGTCATGAAATTTCTAAGGTTCTTGAGAACAACAACTTAAAATTTCATGATCATTACAAGGCAGATTTTTTTTCAAGCATCCAATCATTTAGTAGAGCACCTAACTGCACCCAGAAAATTATTCAGAGATCAGATCAAAGCACCTTAAACAGGATTGTAGATAGTTCATTCATTAATCTTGACTAAATCGACCGACAAACCGTAGTTTATGGACAAAAAAACGGTTTGTCGGTAAACTATCACTCAATCTCTTGGGACTCATCTAACTCTGCAATGGTGATTAATTCAGCCATCAAGGATTCTACCCTTTGCCGTTTTAGGGGATCGTTCAAAGCTCCCGACTGCTGTAACCGACGATAGGTATAACTCCAACGATCTCGCAGAGAGCTGGGTAAGTTGGAAGTTGTTTCAGGACTGTTGAGGCTGGCTACCTGTTTACGAATTTCGGAGAGTGATAAATCTCGTGAAATTGCTTCTTGTAATAGATGATTTTGTTGATTGGGTTGCCGAACTCTGGAAATGGCCAACGCTTTGGTGTAGGACAACTGACCTTGGCGCAACGCATTGAGAATGGCTTCTGGCAGCTTCAGCAGGGGCAGCCGATTGCTGACAAAGGACTCCCAAGTCATGGTTCCGATCGACTGGAAAATGGTGCGAATCGTCTCTCGTTCTGCATTACCCATAACGTTATGAGTTTTTTTGCCCTTGGCTTGATTTCGCAAGCGGTGCAACAGCAAAACGATCGACTCAGCAGGCTGTTGAAGCTCCAGGGACAGCAATTTTAAAATACTTTCGGTTTCCTCGATCGGGTTGAGATCTTCACGCTGCAAATTTTCCAGAAGGGCAATTCGCAGGGCTTCCCGATCGCTCAGGGCCCGAATAATTACGGGTACTTGCGATAGACCAACCTTTTGGGCCGCACGATATCGCCGCTCACCAGCTACTAATTCATAGCGCCGCTCATCAATGGGACGAACTAACAGCGGCTCCAAAATTCCATATTGGGCGATCGATTGAGCAAGGCTATGGAGGGCAATCGGGTCAAAATACCGTCTTGGCTGACTGCTTGGAAGCTGTATATCACTGAGGGCCAAGGTCGTGGGGTACTGAGCTTGGCTATGGAGAGGCACCACAGAAGATTCCTGGGACAATTCTTTAAGTTCTAGGGGGCGAAGTTGGGGATTGACAGCGCTCATTGGGTTAGCAATTCCAGGTTTAGCGCAGTTGCAAATGGCATTTTGCAGTTGCTTTTGACCTAAAATACTATATCCCGATCAAAAAACCGTACTTTATCTGGAAATTACCCAACGGGTCTCGCCCATCATTGGCGCACGACTGGCTCAGCACTGGCTCAGCAGTGACGCATCATTGGCTGATCAATGGTCTATTCCTAACTAATAACTGACTAGTAATTGCTCAAAAACCCGAGAAATTTTGGTCTGAAAGCGCTGTCGATGGCGCAACTTCAAAAAGGGGCGACGAATTTCCAAAACCGATGACTGCTCGGGATCAATGATCGGAACCGCACGCATAGTCCGAAGCTGCAACTCTTTTTCAACGATCAGTTCTGAAATGGCTGCCGCTCCCACGCCTTCCTCCACCAGAACTTTCACCATTTCTCCGGTGGTTAGCACCAGGGCGATCGGCAAACTTGAAGGATCCACCTGCCAACTCAATAAGGCTTCTTCAAATCGCTGTTGAGTGCCCGATCCTGGTTCGCGCATTAACCAAGCCGTTTCTGACAATTGATGGGTTTCCACAAATGGCAGCTCAAACCAAGGGTGCGAAGGGCCCACCACAATCACTAGGCGATCGCCCCCAACAATGGCCTTTTCTAAGTGCCGTTGGGTTGAGGGCAACACTTCCCCTTCAATTAATCCCAAATCAAACGCGCCCGTCGCCGTTCCTGTGCAAATTTCCTCAGTATTAGCGAGGGTGCAATTCACCACAATGCCCGGATGACGACGCTTAAATTCTCCAATTTTGCGCGGTAGCCAATAATTCCCGATCGTGAGGCTAGACCCCAAATGCAATTCTCCTCGCTGCATTTCATTGAGTTCACGCAAGCCTCGTTCTGTCAAAGCCACCCGATCGAGAATATCCCTAGCTTCTGCTTGCAACAATCGCCCAGCATCCGTCAGTTCTACGCGCCGCCCAATGCGATGAAACAGACGCAGACCATAACTGTCTTCTAGGGACTGAATTGCAGCGCTCACCGCAGGCTGCGTTAGATAAAGGGACTCTGCGGCTCGCGTGAAGTGTAAATATTCCGCAACCGCCAAGAAAATTTGCAACCGATCAAGCGTTATTCCAGACATTTCACCAAACTTAAAATTTCAATTAAAATCTCGATCTATTTTCAAAATTTCCGTTCATCGCGAGAATTTTTGGCTTCTTTCAACCAAGATTTCGAGCTTGTTGAGGTTCTCATCAATTTTATTGATGGTTTTGAGAAAAAACAGTAGTTGCTTAAACTCAGCCAACTCCTTAATCTGTAGTTAATTTGATCGATGTGCTCCAAAATACTTGTCAAAGCAACATCGATATGCAACACGAACAGCAACAGAATTCACAGACTGAACGAGTCATGAATGCCTAGTCATCAATCATAGAGAGTTATCCCTTTTACTTCAGATAACTTTCAGGCTTCAGATCAGTTCATCACTCAGTATTCTGGTCTCATTGAGGGATCGCATGACTACAGAACTTGCAGTGAACCGTAGTGTTCACGGTCTCAAGGCAGAATGTTTACCCTTTGGTGAAGTTCTTGGCCAATCCATCGCGGTAATCGCTCCGATCACAACCCCTGCCGCTAACTTAGGGTTAGTCTTTGCCCTGGCGGGAAATGGCACTTGTCTTAGCTTTTTGTTGGGAACGATCGGGCTGATTTTTGTCAGTATCAACATCAATCAATTTGCCCGTCGTTCCGCCTCTCCCGGATCGCTCTACACCTACATTTCCAAAGGTCTTGGCCCCACAGCCGGTGTTATCTGTGGTTGGGGTCTTCTGCTGGGCTATTTGCTCACGGGGATGGCGGTTCTTTGTGGCTTTGCCAATTTTGGTCAAATCTTTTTAGGCAGTTTGGGCATTCACACCCACATCATCACCCTGCTGGCTTTAGGAACCGTGGTTGCTTGGTATGCCGCCTACCGAGATATCGAATTATCAGCAAGAACATTGTTGATTTTGGAAGGCATTTCTGTTCTGTTCATTTTGCTCTTGGGGGGAATTGTTTGGGCTAAAACAGGCTTTGCCCTTGATCCACTACAGTTGACCTTAGCTGGTGCAACCCCCAGCGGTGTTGCCATGGGATTAGTGTTAGTGGTTTTTGGCTTTTCTGGTTTTGAAAGTGCCACCACTCTTGGGGATGAAGCGCAAAAACCCCTATCCAGTATTCCGAAGGCTGTCCTAGGCAGCACAGTGCTTTCGGGGTTGTTTTTCTTGGTTATGGCCTATATCGGTGTGGTGGGGTTCAATCATGCCGGAGGAAATTTGGCAGGTCATGAAGAGCCTCTCAGTTTCTTAGCTACCTGGGCTGGTGTTGGATTCCTGGGCCAAGCGATCGGGATTTGTGCGTTGGCTAGCTTTTTCGCTTGTGTTTTAGGCAGCATTAATCCTGCTGCTCGCATCTTTTTCACCATGGCGCGGCATGGTCTCTTTCACTCGGCTTTTGGTGAAGCCCACGACACCAATAGCACGCCCCATATTGCTGTTTCTTTCATCTCCGTTCTACTCTTTTTAGTGCCTGCTTCAATGACCATTTTTGGTCTTAAGGCCTTCGAATCCATGGCGTATTTGGGCACGATGTGTACCTATGGATTTTTGGTGACCTACATTTTGGTATCGATCGCTGCGCCGGTTTATCTCTATCGAATTGGCAAATTAAAGCCCATTGATGGGGTCATTGGTCTGCTGGGCGCTGGTTTCATGATGTTGCCAATTTTGGGCATGGTCGGAATTCCTGGAAGTACTTGGTTTCCCGTGCCGGAAGCACCTTACGATGCATTTCCCAAGCTCTTTTTGCTTTACCTAGGTTTGGGTTGTGGCTGGTTTTTCTGGCAGCGATCGCGCTCTCCCAAAATGATTCGGCGAATGCAGCACTCGATCGAAGCGATCTATGTCCGGTTTGAAGAGTCCGAAGATGCTGACTGCTAATCGATTGCTTGGTTCAATCTCGATCGGCTCTACTTCACTTCTAGTCCCTTCTTCTGCAACCCTTTCCTATGGACAACTTACTGACCGTAATCCCCACGAGTGTTGCTGCCTTTGCAGCCACAAACATTGACGATATTGCAATCCTGATGTTGCTTTTTTCTCAGGTCAATGCCAATTTTCGTCATTACCACGTGGTCGCTGGGCAATATCTAGGGTTTTCAGCTCTGGTAGGCGCAAGTTTGTTGGGTTTCTTTGGGGGCATGGTTTTGCCCCACCATTGGCTAGGTTTGCTGGGTCTAATCCCGATCGGCATGGGACTGGGCAGATTGTTTGACCGGGGTGAAGATGCCACCGATGAAGAACTAAACCTAGCCATTGACGGCGATGGAACATCACCCCACTGGATGAATTTAGTGGGGCCCCAAAGTCTCAGCGTCGCAGCCATCACGATCGCCAACGGGAGCGACAATGTGGGCATTTACACGCCCTTGTTTTCCCATAGCTCAGTGCCAGAGCTAATTCTAACCATTCTGGTTTTCCTAGTTTTGGTTCCTGTTTGGTGTTACATTGCTCATCGACTCACCCATCAAGCCCAAATTGCAGATTGGTTAGCCCATCGGGGTCAAACCATGGTTCCTCTAGTACTCATCGCGCTCGGGATTTATATCATCCTTGATAGTGGAGCCATGAGTCCGGGTTTGTTGGCTGCTAGCTGCACTTGTTTGGTGGCTTTAACTTGGCGACCCCAGCAACTGAGTGAAGTTCCCGAAAAGGGTGATTCTTGAGACGATCGCTGCGATTCTTACGACTCTTGCAATGCTTTTTGCCCTAAACATCATGTCCGAGCACCATGATTGATCAGCGCCCCTTAGCTGAGCTAGCGATTAGTGCTTTTGTGGCGGGAACCAGTTCCTTCATTGCCACAAATATCGATGATGTGGTGGTGCTGATGGTGTTGTTTGGTCGCCCCGATCGGCTCTTCCGCGATCGACAAATCCTGATCGGGCGCTATCTGGGGTTTGGTCTGATTGTGTTAGCCAGCTTGGTGGGGTTTTGGGGAGGATTACTGCTCCCTTCCTGGTCCATTGGGCTATTGGGCTTTCTCCCGATCGGGATCGGCATTTCGCAACTGCGCGCTTCTCAATCTCAGGAATCAGAATCCTCCGCTCCTGAACTAGATTCGTTCGGATCTGAGCATCAAGCGTTAACCGAGCGATCGCCCAATTTAGCTTTTCGACATCGAGTCAAGAAACTACGTCAATGGCTGCCTTGGCTATCCCCTCAAGTCATCCAAGTGACAATGATTACGCTTGCCTGCGGTGCTGACAACATTGGAATTTACATTCCTCTGTTTGCCTCCTGCAACTGGGTGGAACTCAGCATTATCCTTTGGGTTTTCTTTGCAGGTGTAGGATTGCTTTGTTGGCTAACACGCCGGTTCAGTCGCCATCACATGATCACCCAATGGATTAGCCGATTTGGTCATCAATTTGTTCCTTGGATTTTCATTGCTCTGGGAATAGGAATTTTCTGGGAGAGCAACCTTCCGCAACTGCTATTTTCCTTCATGCTTCCTTAAGCTCAAGATCTTGGCAAAACCAGAGGACTTTGTTAGACTTTTTGAGTCACGAAAGGCTATATCTAGCTCGTTGATTTAGTTGCTTCAATTCAGGTTTTTTAAGGGTTCAACAAGCAAAATCGCTCATTAAATTGCTCACTCTTGAATTAAACCAATCAAAGTAACTCAAAATAGCAATCTTTCTCAAACTTTCACCTCATTTCATTGTTCGAGAACGCATTGAAGCCAATGCATTGGTTTGGAGATTACTAACTGCCACCATGCGGTGATTTTAAACCAGGCAATTCGGTTTGAATGATTGCAAGATTTTGTAGCAACAGAACAGAGTTTTAGGCATCAAATGAAAAGCCTTTCTCGTCAAGGCCCATGCTAGCAGTTTTTGCTTTTTTG
This sequence comes from Limnothrix sp. FACHB-406, assembly GCF_014698235.1. Classification (NCBI taxonomy): domain Bacteria; kingdom Bacillati; phylum Cyanobacteriota; class Cyanophyceae; order Pseudanabaenales; family Pseudanabaenaceae; genus Limnothrix; species Limnothrix sp. FACHB-406. Next base: position 82,363 of record NZ_JACJSP010000020.1, read on the forward strand.
TGTTCTTCGAATCTTTTCAGGTTGTTTAATTTTTCCTAAATTGGAAAACCAAAGCAAGAAATCGTGGGCAATTTTTTACAAGCATTAATGTTCAGCCACCCACCATAGTTGGGATCGGCTTGAAGCGTAGAGCATTGCGAAATTTGCAGAATTTTCAGTCATCAATCAGTCATCAAGAGGAAAGAGCATGAACGTTGCCCAAGGGTTTTTAAAGGGTTTTGTCCCAGGGATTGTCCAGAATTTTCTAAGCGGGCAAGGACTGAGAACGGCGGTTTTGGGATCCTTCAGCCGCTGGATGACGATCGGGGGTTGCCTGTTGGTTTTTGTGGTTAATTTGCTTTGCGCTCCTCCGGCCTTAGCCGATCGCCCCTTGAGTGAAAGTTCCGATTACTTGGCAGCCAGCCAAGCCTTGAACCAGCTAACAGCCGAACGTCAGCAAAAGCAGAATGCGGGGGAAGCCATTCCCGAACCCTTGGAATCGCAAATTGAACAACTAACAGCCCAAACCTTTGCGTTGGAGTCCGGCGAGACCTGGGGCCAATGCGAAAACACCAGCGGCCAGGTAGTTGGAGTTTACGGGCCAGAGCCGGATGACGTGGACAACTATCGCTACAACGCTGGTCTTTACTTCTTGGCCAATGGGGAAACCACCGCGATCGAGTGGGACTGCGAAGGGGTTTTGATTCCCAAGGGAACCAAGGCGATCGCCACCCTTCCCGACGGAACCAATCAGGAATTTACCGGTTTGGCCGCGCTCAAAGTTGCTGACGGCACGCGCGTCACCATCAGCCAAGATCCCGAGGGCCAATTAACCCTCAGCACAGCGCCCACGGCAGCAGTTAACACCAGCAAAGCAAAATGGCCGCTGCCCAGCCTGTCCCAGAAAGTGATTAATCAGCGCCCTCTGGATGCCCCAACCCTCACTACCGATGACTGATGGGCTAAACACCACGGGGATCAGCACTTTGGGTAAGCATTCATCATCCCAACCAAACCTGCTGGGCATCGGCGGGGCGGTCACGATTCAAGGACTCTGTGCGCTATACCTGGTTAGCCATCTCCAGCAACCAGCGCCCTGGGATGTGCAGTTTTTAGAACTATTGCATCAACAGGCCACCCCTTGGCTCGATCGCCTCGCCCTTTGGCTCACACCGCTGGGAACCCGCTGGGGAACGTTTCCGCTGTTCATCATGGGTCTTTTGTCCCTAGCGAACCAACGGCAATGGCGTAAGTTGCTCTACTGGATGAGTGCGATTGGCGGTACAACAGTCATAGCCACTCTGCTGAAAGTGGTTTGGCACCGAGCAAGGCCCAGCCTTTGGCCCTCGCTGCTGGCCCCAGACCATTACCCTGCTGATTGGGCCTTTCCCAGCACCCACGCGGCCGCTAGCCTCTCGTTGGTTTTGGCCCTTGGCGCTTTGTATTCCAGCCAACAGCCGCTCGATCGCCCCTATGGATGGGTCTGGCGTTGGTCGATCGCGGGGCTGGGTGGTGGCTTTGTTCTGCTCATTGCCTGGACAAGGCTCTATCTCGGGGTTCACTTCCCCAGTGACATCATTGGCGGCTGGTCGATCGCCTACCTGATCACACAAGTGGCCAATCGATTGATCCTCAGCCCCACGGATCCAGTTCAGCTACCATCAACCCCTTCAAGTTTGCTTACTCGTCGTTGAGTCGTGATTCATGATCCAGGGTGATTAATGCTCAACAGCTTAATGCTCAACAGCGATCAATCATTCTGGATCATTGACTGCGAACAATGACTACGAACAGTGGCTGTGAAAAATGATTGTGAACAATTCACCAGCAGTCTGAAAATTTGCTTGCCCAGATACCATCATTAACCTGGTTTCTAGCTTCCAACTTTCTCAACTCAGCAACCAAGCACAATGGCTGAATTCCTTGGTGTGACCAAGCACCAAGAGCCGGATTCCTCCAGTTATTTTTCAGCCATTCCCTATGGATTTTCTCTAATTACTAGTCATCAGGATGGGGCGGGGTGAATATTTTTGAGTTTTCATTCTTAGTTTGGGCCGGTTCATTCGCGGCCGGCTTCTTAGGAGCCTTGACCGGTCTTGGGGGCGGCGTGGTGATTGTGCCTCTGCTCACCTCGGTTTTTGGGGTCGATATTCGCTACGCGATCGGGGCCTCCTTAATTTCTGTCATTGCCACTTCCGCCGGTTCCGCCGCAACCTATATTCGATCGGGATTTGCCAACTTACGTCTCGGGATGTTTTTAGAAGTGGCAACGACCCTTGGATCTTTCGTAGGAGCCACCTTAGCCACCGTTGTGCCCGTCAAAGCCCTGACCGTTGTGTTAGGAACCGTCCTGCTTTATTCCGCTTTTTTTGCTCAACAATCCACCCCCAAGGAAGCCGAATTAACCGAGCCAGGTTCCTTGGCTGAACGCTTGCAACTCGATAACTGCTATCCCACCCCCAACGGAGAAGGAACGATCGCCTATACCGTTCGTTCGGTTCCCACCGGTTTTAGCTTAATGGCCGTGGCCGGGCTGCTTTCAGGATTGCTCGGCATCGGTTCCGGCTCCTTGAAAGTCTTGGCGATGGATCGCGTCATGGGTTTACCGTTCAAGGTTTCCACCACCACCAGCAACTTCACGATCGGGGTCACCGCTGCCATGTCGGCCGGCGTTTATTTATCCCGAGGCTACGTGGATCCCGGCCTCTCAATGCCCGTGATGTTGGGCGTTTTGATGGGAGCCATGGTCGGTGCAAGAGTGCTGATTGGAGCCAAGCCAGAATGGTTGCGCTGGCTCTTTTCCATTGTGTTAGTGCTCCTAGCAATCAAAATGATTTATAACGGATTAATTACTTAGAAATTACGCACTTTCAGCTCATCAGCTCAATTGCAAAGTTGAGACCAAACAGAATTTTAACGCTCGTAATTCACAGCAGCCCAAGTGACAATGGAGATTGCATCAATGATGAAGGGTAAGTCTTCCGATCAGGCGATCGCCATGACTGCAGCGAATAGTCCCATTTCTCCCTTGGAATCTTCGCCAGTTGATTTAGAAACTCGAAAAAGCACCGATCACAGCCTTGAGTTAGCCGTTAGCCACGTATTGTGGTGGGGAATGATCATTGCGAGTTCGATCGTCTTTGCCGGCGGCTGCATCTATATCTTTCGCCATGGGGGTGAGCCAGCCAGCTTCCGTGTCTTTGTGGGAGAACCCCGCGAACTTTGCTCCCCTTGGGGTGCTGCGAAATCTGCCCTTTCGGGTCATGGTCGCGGCTGGATTCAAGTGGGCATTATGCTGCTAGTTGCAACACCCATTATTCGGGTTGCTCTGTCTTGGTTCACTTTTTTGCGTCGTCAAGATTGGCTTTATTTTGCAATCACTTCGATTGTTTTTGGAGGACTCATTTACAGTTTTGCGGGTGCTTATTTCCAGTAATTCCTAAGACTGGTTTTGCTGGCACTGATCTTATTTTTGCCAGTTCCCAAAGTTAGAGTCTTGCAAATTTCTAATTAATATTTAGTATTTGAAAATTTGGACTTGAAAATTTGGATTTGAAAACTTGGCATTTGGGCGGGAACACTCCATCGCGCACCCGCCGAAATGGCATATCCAGGGATTTCACGAGCAATCCCATTAGGGATCACCCTATTCAGCAATCCTCTTGAGGGCTGGTTCTCTAGGTTGCTAAGGGAAAAACACGCACCGATCGGGGCCGTGCATAGACCTGTTGCTCTCGTTCAATGTGGAGTCGGTGATAGTGATCTCGGTTCACAGAAGCCGTCAAAGATGGGCCATTCTCCAGTTTCAAATGCACCTGCACTTCCCATCCCAAATGCATGATGCGATCGACCGTCGCGGGTAAGGCCTTGTCATCCACAGGATCGGTCACAATTTCCACATCATGGGGCCGCAAAAAGAGTCGCCAATTGTCACTGTCTTCCCACACCCGATCGCCCGCCCAGCGCGACACAGATCCGGGAAAAATAGACAACACATTCACAGGCCCCACAAAACTCATCACAAAGGGCGAGGCCGGGTTGTCATAAATTTCCGCAGGCGTGCCCACTTGTTCAATTTTGCCTTGGTTCATCACCACGATTCGATCGGCAACTTCCATCGCCTCTTCTTGGTCGTGGGTCACAAAAACCGTGGTCACATTCATATTGCGATGCAGGTTATGCAGCCATGTTCGTAATTCCTTGCGCACCTTGGCATCCAAAGCACCGAACGGTTCATCCAGCAGCAAAATTTGGGGTTCCACGGACAGGGCCCGCGCCAAGGCCACACGCTGCCGTTGCCCGCCGGACAATTGCGCAGGATAGCGATTGCCATAGCCCGCTAGTTGGATCAAGTCCAACAATCGATTCACGCGCTCTTGAATTTCAGCCGGCGGAGTTTTGCGCAGCTCCAACGGAAAAGCAATATTTTGCCGAACGGTCATGTGCTTAAACAGCGCATAGTGCTGAAACACAAACCCAATTTTTCGCTCTTGGACGCTTTGATAGGTTGCGTCCCGCCCGATCAGTGAAATTGTCCCCGCATCAGTGGATTCCAGCCCCGCAATAATTCTGAGGAGTGTGGACTTTCCTGAGCCGGATGGCCCCAACAACGCAACCAAAGAACCCGATTGAATGTCTAGCGAAACATCATCAACTGCTCGAAAATCGCCATAGTACTTGGAGACATGCTCAACCGCGATTCCCATTTCTTTTGACTCCCAGCTTGTCTTTAACTACAGTTACCCGATCGGAATACTGTAATATACAGATAGCATATAGCCCATTCCTCTCAACCAGGCTGTTTTTTTAGCAAAATTTTCGCGCGATCGCTTTCAGTTGAACCCAACTTGATTCTCACAAAACCAAAAAAATGCGCCATTCACCAACCTGGAATGGCGCACTCGATTGTGCTATTCAATTACTGAAAATCAGCTATTTTTTGTTTTCTAGAGCTAATTTCAGAGTTGATTTCAGGGCTGATTGCAGATCTGAGCAGATCTAAATTAATGACCAATGGCCCAGCCTAGGCAGCGATCGACTCTTGATAGGGCACGAACAGGGCCTTCTTCGCGCCGCAAATTGGGCATTCCCAATCATCGGGAATGGCTTCAAAGGGAGTCCCCGGAGCAATGCCCGAGTCGGGATCGCCCTCAGCGGGGTCATAGATCATGGAGCACTGGCGGCAAATCCACTTGCTGCCCGCGGCCTTGTTTGCCGGAGCCACACCATCCAACCCGCGCAGGGCTTCGCTGTATTGGTCGGCGTGGTGATGTTCGATCGCGGTCAGCAGTCCAAAATTGCGGGCGGCCGTGCGGAAAATTCCCGCATGTTCCCGTGATTCATCGGCCTGTTCTTGGAATTCCCGCTCCGCTTCCCCATCCCGATCGACCCGGGCTTCGGCGGCAAAGTTGGGGTACATGGTCTGATACTCGTAGGTTTCACCCTCGATCGCCAGCTCCAAACAGCGGGCCGCGATCGCCTTCTTTTGTTCGTCGCTGAGGCTGGCCGGATCGTCCACCACCAACTCCGGATGCATCAGCCGAAAGTGGGCGAACGCATGTTCCGTTTCTTGGTTGGCCGTTTCCCGAAACAGCTTGGCTAAGTCGCCCAGGCCCAGCTTTTTCACCACTTCCGAGAAGAACAGATATTTCCGATTCGCCATCGATTCGCCAGCGAAGGCATCGGCCAAGTTTTTGGCGGTGTTGGAGTTTGAAAGATCCATAAGACGCAAGAAAACGGGTGGGGTTAGTTGTGGTTGCACCATCCCGGTCAGCCCCCGTGCAGAAGGCTGGCGAGGTGGCGACGGCGTGAACTCTTCTCTAAGTCATAATCATTATGACTATGGATAGACTAACACAACTTTCTGGGAATGGCCAAAAACCCCAGCCCCGATCGGGCCGATCATCGTGCCCACAAGTCCCACAAGTTCCGCAGGAGACCAAAAAAAGGGCGCGATCGCGTCGATCGCACCCTCCATTCATGATCTGTCTCTGGTTAATTTGAGCAATAGGCGATCGCAACGGCTTGACGAGAAAACGCGCGATCGCTTTGATTCAATTCAGACTTCGCTCAGCCCTTACAGTGCGTTACCGCGAGGCAGCACTTCTTCGGGGAAGATGAAGTTTTCGTGGGGTTGGTCTTGCGGAGCCATCCAAGCGCGGATGCCTTCGTTCAACAGGATGTTCTTCGTGTAGAACGTCTCGAA